>JBBITC010000064.1:0-4332 GCA_037440965.1 Candidatus Aenigmatarchaeota archaeon
GTTTTTAACACACTAACAAGAAAAAAAGAAGTCTTTAAGCCAATGAAAGGAAAAGAAGTAAAAATGTTTGTTTGTGGCCCTACAGTTTATGATCTTTCGCATTTAGGGCATGCAAAGACTTACATTCAATTCGATAACATAGTAAGATACCTTAGATACAAGGGCTATAACGTTTTTTATCTTCAAAATATTACTGACCTTGATGATAAAATAATCGAAAGAGCTAAGAAAGAAGGTTTAAGCCCCGAAGCTATTGCAAGAAGATTTGAAAAAGAATTCTATAAGGATATGGAAGCTTTAGAAATAAATTCTGTAAATAAATATGCGCGAGCAACAGATTATATAAAAGAAATAATAAGTCAAGTGAAAAGGTTGATGGAAAAAGGTTATGCTTATGAAATAGAGGATGGGATTTACTTTGATTTAAGTAAATTCAAGGAATATGGTAAACTATCTGGAAGGACTACTTTAGAGGCAGAGGATGCTGTTTCTAGAATTGACGAAAGTGTAAATAAAAGAAATAAAGGAGATTTTTGTCTATGGAAAAAGTCTAAACCAGATGAGCCAAATTGGCCTTCTCCTTGGTTTGAAGGAAGGCCAGGATGGCATATAGAAGATACAGCAATTACTGAAGCACATTTTGGTCCACAATATGATATTCATGGAGGAGCTAGAGATTTAATCTTCCCTCATCATGAAGCTGAAATAGCTCAAATGGAATCTATATCAGGTAAAAAACCTTTTGTTAAATATTGGCTACACACAGGCTTTCTTACAGTTGAAGGAAGAAAAATGGCAAAATCTTTGGGAAATTTTGTTACCATAAAGGATGCTTTGAAAAAGTATGATGTAGAAACTTTAAGATTTTTCTTTGCATCCTCTCATTACAGAAGTCCAATTAATTACAGTGAAAAAAATCTTGAGCAAGCAAAAATAAACCTAGAAAAAATTTATACTACTTTGAAAACTTTGCAAGAAGCAAAGAAGAGAAAAGAGCTAACAAAAGAAGAAAGAGAATTTAAAATATTTGTCAAAGAATGTAAGAGAAAGTTTGAGGCTTTTATGGACGATGACTTTAACACACCAAAAGCACTTAGTTGCCTTTATGAACTTTCAAGCAAAACAAACGTTTTAATAAATAAGCAAAAAGGAGAAATAAACAAAAAACTTTCAGAAGAGATAGTTAAAACTTTCAGAGAGCTTGGGTATATTTTTGGAATTTTGCAGAAAGAAATAAAGGAAGAAGAAGTACCAAAAGAAGTTCAAGAACTTTTGAAAAAAAGGGAAGAAGTAAGAAAGAAAAAAGATTGGAAGCTTGCAGATGAGCTAAGGGAAAAAATAAAAGAGTTAGGCTATAAAGTAGAAGATACAGAAGAAGGACCAAAAGTTAAAAAAGCCTAATTTATTTTTTCACTAGTTTTATTGCTCCAGCTGGGCAAGAATCGGCTGCAGTTTTGCAATCGCATTCATTACATCCTTTTGGATTTATTACATGCGATTTTCCATCATCTCCAAGTTTAAAAACATTTGGACAAAGGCTTGCGCATAGCCCACAACCAATACATTTTTCTTCGTCTACGACTGGAATTACCATTCAATCACCTTATGAATATAAAGTGCATGTCGGACAAACAGATGAAGCTTCACTTATTGGTCTTAAAACTTGAACCTCCCTACTTCCATGCCTGTAAATTGTTATACCCTTACATCCAAGTTTATAAGCTAGTAAATAAGCTTTTTCTACATCATGAGGAGTTGCATTATAAGGAAAGTTTATTGTGTTATGATTTACAAAACCATTTGCAACAAATGAATTTGTTTCTGGTATATATAAATCATAAACTTTATCTATGTCCATAGAAATCTTTTTAATTTTATCAAAAAAGAGTCCATCTTTAGCTAGCTCTTTTAATCTTTTCCATTCTTCTGTATCTGAAAATTCCTTTGTAACGTCTAACAACCAAATTAGGTTTTCTCTACTGATAAATTTCCCGTACAATAAATTTTTAAGTTGATATTTTAATTTTTTACTTTTAGTTATCTCAGTTTTTCTTTTTACTAATGTTTTAACCAAAGGTTTAACATTTGGTATAAGGTCAGAAGTATCATACTGTAAGCTTCTTGTTAGCAATCTGGCAAGCTTGTTCTTATTTTCTTCAGCAAAACCTATAGAATCTAAAAATTTATCTACATATTTACCTGACACAACTATTTCAAAAGAATTATTTGATTTTTTTGTTCTTAATGAAGAAATAATACCTAAGTTGAGCAAAAGTAGATGAACAAGTTTTGCCAGCTCTTTTGATACAGTAGTTAAGATGCATACTCTTTTCTGTTTTTTGCTTACATAACCATCTAGAGTTAATCCTTTTATAAATTCCTCTATAACTTCTTTTCCTGCCCTTAAAATACATTCAGGTACTGTTTTCGAATGGGAGTCTTCGCCTGTTTTAATATAATCTTTTAAGAATTTCACCAAGATTCTTGAATTAATTCTTGCCTTGAACAATCTTTTTCTTCTTTTATCTTTTACTATCTTAGGCGTAACACCAAACAATTTTTTAACCAGTTTTATATAATCTCTTAAAACTTTTCCTTTGTTTTGTGTAAACGATACTCCATTTTTGTCAAAATTACCTTCAGCAATAAAGTAACCTAGAAATCTTCCAAAATTTTTAGTTATTTTTACTGGAATTTTTATGTCTTTTGAACTTGTAATAATTTTTTTGCTAAAATAGCTTCCATAAACATCTTTAAGTAAGTAGGAATTGCCAAAATATTTTTGACCATAGGAAATTAAAGCAAAATCACCTTTTCTTATATCAGATAAATATTTCCATTCAATTTTCCAATCTTCATTTAAAACAAGTATTCTATGATTTGGGGTACCAGTTATGTTAAAGCCTTTTTGTGTAGTTATACCAATAACTCTTCTTTCTCCGCCATAGTAGAAAGACTTAGCCATCACAACTTTATCCTTATCCATTACTTTCAAGTTAGCATCCACAAAAGAATCTTCTTTAACATTCTTTATTAATGGATTAAGCTTAAGCATTCCTTTTTCTGATAGTATTATACTATCGCCAGTTATGCATTTGCTTACCGCATTGTCGGTATACTTTTGAAATGCAGCCTGCATTCTAACATGCCACTCTGGAGCAATATCATGAGCAGTAACAAAAATTTTTCTTATACCCTCTGGAATTTCTTCCACATCTTGAATCGAAGTCTTTCCAGAAATTTTCTTTATCAAATCATCTGTGTAAAAGCCCTCTCTTATCGCAATAGTTTCAAATAAAGGATCGATTTCTACTAAGTTTGTTCCTAGACTTTCAGAAACTTCTCTTAAGTAAGCGATAGCAAATAAAGGTTCAATACCAGAGGAACAACCTGCTATTACTCCTATTGTGCCAGTAGGAGCGATTGTTGTTACTGTTGCATTTCTCATAGCCTTATATCCTTTCTGTTCCCAAATACTTCCTTTAAAATTCGGAAAAGAGCCCTTTTCTTCTCCTAGCTCTGCAGACATTTTTCTTGCTTCTTCAGAAATAAATTTCATAACTTCTTCTGCAACTTTTAATCCTTCTTCTGAATTGTAAGGTATGCCAAGTTGAATTAACATATCAGCAAAACCCATGACTCCTAAGCCAATTTTTCTGTTGGCTTTTGTCATTTTTTCTATTTGGGGGATTGGATAATAGTTTGCATCTATAACATTATCGAGGAAGCGAACTGTCAACTTTATAATTTTTCTTAACCTTTCCCAGTCAATTTTTCCATCTTCAACAAATTTTGATAAGTTAATTGAACCTAGATTGCAAGACTCGTAAGGTAAAAGAGGCTGTTCCCCACAGTTGGATACTACTATTCCTTGACAAATAAATGAGTGAGTTTTTGGTTCTGTTAAATCATAAACAGTTCTTTGACCAGCTGGTAGAATTTCTTTCACTTCATCAAAAAATTCTGTTTCATAATAATTTCTTCCAAGCAAATTCCTCACTTTTTCTTCGAATTTATCGCAAAGAAAACCAACATTTTCTATAAAACGTTTTATATCTTCTCTTGAAATTTGCAACTCAAAACATGTCCCTTCTGAAATATATTTCTTTAACCCTCCTTTTTTATCAACATAAGGAAATAATTTTCTTTCTTCTCTTGATCTGTCGTATATTTTGCTTTTAATACCTAAGTTGATTAAAAGCAATTGTACTTCCTTCAATAAACTTTCTGATTTAGCGGTGAGTCTTATGTAAGTTGTATTGTTTTTTTCTTGTATTCCTATAGTTCCGTCTGAACTAAACAAACCTTGCAAAAATCCTACAACAGCATCTT
>JBBITC010000065.1:0-4240 GCA_037440965.1 Candidatus Aenigmatarchaeota archaeon
TTCTTTCTGCAAGAATGCTCCCTTCTATTCATCTGGCTATTTTAAAGACAATAGGTGAAATAGCTAACTCAGAAATTTATAAAAGTTGTGAAAAGAGTGCAAAAAACTACTATAAAAACTGGAAAAAATTCCTTCCAAAGGAAATGACAAAAAAAGAAGTTTTGGAAAATTTTTTGAAATATCTTGAATATTTTGGATTTGGAAGGGTTGAGATTATTAGCTTAGAGATTGAGAAAGAAATTAAAAGCTTAATAAGAATTTATGACTGCTCTTTTTCACAGTTTTATGAAAATGCTAATAAACCTATGTGCTATATTACAGCAGGAATTATTTCTGGCTTGTTTTCAGCAGTTCTAAACAAGCAGGTTAGTGTAAAAGAAAGAAGATGCATTGCTAAAGGAGATAGCTTTTGTGAGTTTGAGGTTGGTGAAAATGAAAGAAGAATGGTGGCCACTGATTAAAGAAATCAAGTATAAAAAAGGTAGGCTTGAGTTTATTGGAATCCCGTACATATTACTGCCAGCAGAAGTAGTAAGTGTTTTGTATAAAGACTTGAGCAAAATAGTCGGGGAAAAGGCAGCAAAAGGTTTAATTTATCGAGGTGCTTTTGATCAAGCTTATAATGTTGTAAAAAAGGCTCTTAAAGGTAATTTTTTGGCTTATTTGATGACAAAAATTGGCATAGGAAGAATTAAAATAGCAAAAAAAGTAATAGAGATAGTTCAAGGTGAAGGTTGGGGAAGAGGGGAAATAACAAAAGAAGGTAAGCTTGAAAAAGGCGAAACAATAGAAGGAAGAATTTATAATTCTTTTGAAGCTCAATTCTATGGAAAATCAAAAAGGCCTGTTTGCAATTTTCTAATGGGAAGCCTAGCTGGAGGGGCTTCAGCAATATGGCAAAAAGAAGTTTTAGTAGAAGAAAAGAAGTGCATAAGCATGGGAGAAGAAGTTTGCGAGTTTGAAGCTAGGCTCAAGCATTTTATTTAGGGTAAAAAGCCAAATAAAAAAATAGCTATTTAAGATTACAAAAAAAAGAAATATTATGAAACTTGGAAAGATTATTCTTTTATTGATTATCTTTTTGGTAATCTTTTCTATTTTCTATCAAAAAAAGCCAGAAACTTCTAAAATTGAGCTTAAACAATTTTCTTCTTATGAAGAACTAAAAAATTTTGTAAAAAGAGCGAGTGAACAATATTTTCCTCTTGTTGGTGTTGAAATAGCAAGAGAATATGGAATAGGAGCAATGAAAACAGAAATCCCATTAGCTGCTCCTGGTGAAGTAGAGTATTCTGCAACAAACATTCAAGTAGCGGGAGTTGATGAGGCTGATATAGTAAAAACTGATGGCAAATACATTTATTCTGTAGTAGAAAATAACTTAACTATCGTTGAAAGTTATCCTCCTGAGAATTCAAAAGTTTTAAGTAAAATTTCTTTAAATGGTAGTATTGAGGGAATTTTCATAAATAAAGATAAACTTGTGATTTTTGCAACAGAAACATATTATCATATTCTTCCTTTAAAAGAAATAGCACCTTCAAAAATTATGCCATATCCTTATAGCAAGCCTTCTACTTTTATTTATGTTTATGATATTTCTGACAGGCTCAACCCAAAACTTAAAAGAGAGATTCATTTAAATGGAACTTACTTTGATTCTAGAATGATAGGCGATTATGTTTATGTAATAGTTAATGAACCTTTACAATTTTATAATGAAGAAATAATTCTACCAAAAATTTTTGAAG
Organism: Candidatus Aenigmatarchaeota archaeon; assembly: GCA_037440965.1. Classification (GTDB taxonomy): domain Archaea; phylum Aenigmatarchaeota; class Aenigmatarchaeia; order CG10238-14; family SCSR01; genus JAVZHQ01. Next base: position 1,752 of record JBBITC010000065.1, read on the forward strand.
GAAATAAAGTGAAAGAGATCGAAGCAAAAGAAATTTATTATACTAATGCTTTTGATTATTCTTTTGTCTTTACTAATGTTATAAGTCTAAACACACAAAATGATGAGGAGGAAATAAAAGTTAAAACTTTTCTTTTAGGTTATACTCAAAACATTTACGCTTCTTCAAGCAATATTTACATAGTCTATTCAAAAACCTATAGCATTTATGATTTTTATGAAAGAATAGTAGATGAAGCAATATTGCCTATAGTTCCGCAAGAATTAAAAGAAAAAATAAACGAAATAAAAAAGCTTGATGTTAATGAATATGAAAAGATGGAGAGAATTGTTGAAGTAATTGAAAATTATACAAAAACCTTAGACCCTGAGACTGCAGCCTCATTCATGAAAAAGCTTGAAAGCGAGTATGAAAAAGTTATTCAAGAAATTGCAAAAGAATTGGAAAAAACTATAATTCATAAAATTTCCATTTCTGAAGGAAATATAGAATATAAAACAAGCGGCGAAGTTCCTGGAAGAATATTAAACCAATTTTCTATGGATGAATATAACAACTATTTTAGAATAGCAACAACCTCAAGCTTTGAAAGAGAGACTTTTAACAATATCTATACCCTTGATGAAAACTTAAAGATTGTTGGAAGATTAGAAAATCTTGCAAGGACTGAAAGAATTTTTGCTGTGAGGTTTGTTGGAGATAAGGCTTACATGGTTACTTTTAGAAGAACAGATCCTTTGTTTGTTATTGATTTAAAAGATGTTGAAAACCCGAAGATTTTGGGAGAGCTTAAAATTCCAGGATATTCAGATTATTTGCACCCATACGATGAAAACCATTTGATAGGGATAGGTAAAGATGCAGATGAACAAGGAAGGGAATTAGGAGTAAAAGTTTCTTTCTTTGATGTTAGCAATTTTTCTGAACCAAAAGAGATTTCTAAAATTGTTATAGGAACAAGAGGAAGCTATACTCCTGTTTCTTATGATCACAAAGCATTTCTTTTCAGCAAATCAAAAAACTTGCTTGTCATTCCAGTCTCGGTAGCAGAAACCCCCTATAATCAAAGCTGGCAAGGAGCTTATGTTTTTAAAGTTGATTCTAGCGGAATAGCTGAAAGAGGAAAAATATCACATACAGAAGAGCCTTATGATTATGAAATAAAAAGAGCTTTGTATATAGACGATATTCTTTACACTATCTCAAATAAAAAGATAAAGATGAATAGTTTAGAGGATTTGGAAGAGGTTAACCAGCTTGAAATTTAGCTACTGAAAATACTTTTTCATGCTCTTAACTACTTTCTCTTTTCTTTTCTCTAGCCTTGATATTTTTACTTTCAATTTTTTCAATATTTTTGAGCTCTTTTTGTGGCTTTTTACAACCTTTTTTCTTTCGTTTTTCCAACCTCGAATGTATTTTTTAAGTAGTGGTATTTCCTTTTTCAATTCCTTTATTTCCTGCTTCAAAGCTTTTATCCTGTCTTTATTAGAAGCTATTTTTTCTTTTGCTTGCGAAATCTGACTTTTTAGCTGAGCTAAATTATTCTTTGTCTCTTCTTCAACTTTTGATATAGAAGAGAACTTAACTTTTAAAGGCTTAAGCTTGTTCAAATACTTTTGAATTTTTTTCAGTTTTTTACTAGCCTTTTTAGAATATTTCGGTAGGATTTTAGCCTTGTAAGATTCAAGCTCCTTTTTCATCTCTTCCTCAATAATTTTTGCTTCAGTCTTTTCTTCCATATAATTTTAATTTGTTATTTAACTAAAAATCTTTTTCTCATAGGTTAGACAGCCTATTAAGACTGGTGTATAGGAATAGAATCTAATGCAGGGGGTGGGATTTGAACCCACGAAGGCACTAAGCCACAGGCGCCTCAGGCCTGCGCCATTGACCAGGCTAGGCGACCCCTGCCCATAAAATAATTTGTTTTAAACTTTTAATTAGCTTAATATTTAAAATTATGGAAAAAATTAAGGAAGAATTGCTAAAAGAAATTCTTTCGGCAATAGAAAGAAACTGTAAGGAAAAAGAAGTAGGAATTTGCTTTTCTGGTGGAAGCGATAGCTCTTTACTTGCAAAAGCATGCGAAAAACTTGGAAAGGAGGTAAAGCTTTTAACTATAGGTTTAGAAAATTCTTTTGATTTGCTTAGCTCTAAAATTTCTAGCGATACTCTCAAGCTTCCCCATTATCTTAAAATTTTTAGTTTAGAAGAATTGGAAAATGCGATAAAAAAAGTTTTTTCCTTAACAAAACCAAAAACTTTGGTTGATTTAGAAATTAGAGCCGGCTTTTATTTAACTTTTTTGCTTGCGAAAGAAAAAAATATAAAAACTGTTTTAAGTGCAAACGGCTTAGATGAATTGTTTTGTGGTTATAAAAAATATTGCAAGCTTTTGAATAAAAAAGAATTTTTTGAATACATGGAAAAAACTTTAGAGAAAGCTTTTGAAAATCAGGAAGCTATAAAAAGCATTGCAGAACTTT
>JBBITC010000066.1:0-4203 GCA_037440965.1 Candidatus Aenigmatarchaeota archaeon
AAAAAATTGTTGAGAAAATTTTGAGCCTAGGTTGTAATGTTGCTTTAAAGCTTGGAGAAAGAGGATGTATAGTTGCAAATAAGGAGAAAATTTTTAGAATTGGCGCTATAGAAACAAAAGTTTTAAACCCGACAGGAGCTGGCGATTTTTTTAACGCAGGCTTTGCTTTTGGTTATTTGAAGTATAAAAGAATAGAAAAGGCTGGGGTTTATGGTAATACATTAGCTTCTTTTGCTTTATCTAGATTTGGGGACGAAAGGTATGCTGGAAGAAAGGAACTTGAAAAAATGGTAAAAATTTATTTTAAAAAAGGAAAAAAGTAAAAAGATGGAAAAGATGGAAAAGATTTTTAAAAGAAGTATAGAAGTTTTTAATGAATGTTCTTTGAGAAATGGGGCAATAGTTGCTTCTAACATTTATGACCCAGATTATCCAAAAAATGCTAAAAATTATTTTTTTGTTTGGCCAAGGGATGCAAGCTTTGTTTGTTATGCTTGCGATTTGCTTAAAATAAGAAAGATTCCTGAGAAATTTTTTGAATGGTGTTGGGAAGCTGAGAATTTTAAAGAAGAAGGAATTTTTTACATGCGTTATTATCCAAGTGGAAAGATGTATGGAAGACAATTTCAACCAGACCAAGCTGGAACATTGCTTTGGGAAATATTTAACCATTCTGAAATTTTTTCAACTAGCAAATTCAATGATTTGGCTAAAAAAATAGCAGAAGGGATTTGCAAATCTTGGGAGGGAAGTTGCTTTAAAAGGCATTTTGACTTGTGGGAAGAAAGGGTTGCTTCGCCAAAAAGAAATGAAAACTTTACTTATTCTTTGGCAATGTGTATAAAAGGTTTAGATTGTGCTTTAAAACTTTTGGGCTATGATAAAAGAATTGAAGAATGCTTAAAACAAATGAAAATTGTGATTTTAAAAGCATATGATGAAAAAAGAAATTGCTTTGCAAGAATGTTTAACTCAAAAAAGGATTTAACTGTGGATTCTTCTTTAGTTGCTTTAGCCTGGCCAAGTGAAATTTTAGAGCCTAATGATGAGAGGATGATTTCAACAGTTAAAAAAATAATTGAAGAAAATTCTGTTGAAGGAAGAGGGATAATGCGTTATAAAGGAGATAAGTATGCAGGCTATTTGAGAAGAAAGGAAGGAGGAGCATGGCCTGTTTTAAATTTTTGGTTGAGCATTTACTTTTCTTTAGCTGGAAAAAGGAAAGAAGCATTTGAGTATTTTAACTGGGTTTTAGAGAGAGTTGAGGAAAAACTGCCTGAACAAATAAAAGATGGAAAGCCTGCCTCGATAATTCCTTTGGCTTGGAGCCATGCGATGTTTATAATTGCAGGAAAATTTTTGGGAATTTTTTAGAAAACAAACTTTTCTTCCAAAATTCTTGCTCTCCCGTTCAAGCTTCTTATAAAAATTGCTATTTGAATTAAAAAATCAAGGTCATCAGACTTCCATAGGGAATCATGAATTTTTTCTGCATTTCCCCTCTTTAATTCTCTAAAAATTCTTACTCTTGCTGCATTAAAGTTTCTAGGTAAATCAAAGGATAAAATGAACATATTTTTGTAATACGTATTACACTTATATAAATATTTTTCTATAGTAGAGTATATAATTTTGGGTAAAAATCATTTAATTATTTTTTTCCCTTGCTCCCAGCTCTCCCATTCAAGCTTACATTCTCTACACTTCAAAACATTAAAACCTTTTTCATAACTTGCAAACCCTGAGCAGGTATCACTTTTTGTATGAGTGAACTGATCTAGCTTATCTGCATGTTCATAACAAACTGCTCTTCCGCAAACTATGCATACACCGCGAGCTTCCTTTTCACAAAACCAGCATTTCACCCAATCAACTCCTTATAAACTCCTAAAGTATAATCAGCAATCTTATTCCAGCTAAAAGCTTCTTCCACAGCCCTTCTTCCATTAGTTCCCATCCATCTTGCTTTTTCAAAATTTGAGAATATATACTTTATCCCCCAGGCTATTGAATTTGGAGCCTGATAAACCCTTAAGCCAGTAACCTCGTGCCAAACAATTTCTCCAGCTCCTGTTCCATGAGTTGCAATAATTGGTTTTCCTGTAGCCCATCCTTCTAGAACAACTATGCCAAAAGGTTCATTTCTACTTGGAACAACAACACAATCACAAGCTTTTAATATTTTAATTTTCTCATCCTCAGAAACATAACCACTAAACCTTACTGCATGAGAAACGTTTAATTGCCTAGCCCTATTTTCTAAATGAGCTTTCATGTCACCGTCACCAACAAAAAAGAATTTTGCGTTCGGGAAAGAATTGAGAACATCTGGTATTGCTTCCATAAGTAAATCCGGACCCTTTTGATATGTCATTCTACCAACAAAAACAGCCACAGGGTCTAAAGGTCCAATTCCATACCTTTTTTTAACATCATTCCATGGATCTATAAAACCATTAAACTTATGAGAAGAAATACCATTATGAATAACCCTTATTTTCCATTCAGGTATGCGATGAACCCATTTTGCCTCATTTTTCATCGTTTGTGAACAAACTATAACTCTATCAGCAATATAACTTCCATACCATTCCAAATTCTTTATATCGTTAGCCTTTCCGTCATGGAAATGATTTCCATCCCTTCCAAACTGAGTTGAATGTAAAGTCCAAACAATTTTTTTATTTCTTGCTTTTTTTATTTCATCCAAGGCATTAACAACATGCCAATCATGCCCATGAACAATATCAAAGTTTCCAACAAAATTTTCTGTTTCAAAAAAATAATGAGCCATTGACTTGCTCATATTATTCATTTCCTGAATAAAGTCAGAATGAAAGTTAAAAGGACAGCGATGATAATGCACACCATCTATACATTCATAAATTTTCTGATTGGGCCCTATTCTAGTGAAAACATGGACTTCATGTCCTTTTCTTTGCAAGGCTGCTGCAAGCTCGGTTACATGGACGGCTATTCCTCCTACAGGAATTGAGTGAAGCGATTCCCAAGAAAAGAAAGCTATCCTCATCTTTTTACCCCAATATAATAATATTAAATTTTATTCTCCTTATAAATTTTTTCAAGGTTTTTAATTTTCTCTTCTACAATTTTTATAGCTTTTTCTCCTTGATTATACCAAAAATCAGTTCCCCAATAAACATAACAAGAAGTTTCTGCTATCAGTAAATATCTTTTAACTTCTTCTAAACTTTTCTCATCGATTTCTTTTTTCAAGCCATGAAATCTTTTACTTAAGCTTGCAATTTTATTTGTTATTTCCAACTTTTTGCTTCCTTCAAGCCAAAGTCTATGTCCATTTATCCAAGAAGCCCCTAAAGTTTTTATTTTTATTTCACTCTTTACTTCTTTATAAAATTCTTCTAGAAATTCTGAGACTGTTAGAGAAGAAATTTTTTCATCAATTTTTTCCTTAAAAAATGGGACAAAAGTTTTAGGAAAAAATTCGTTCATCATCACATTTCCATTTTCTCCGTCGCTTGCAGGAACTATTAAAGCAGGCTTTTTGCTTTTTTCTCTAAATATTTTTGCCGTATCTAAAGCCCTTTTATAAACTTCGTCTGCATTACAACCTGCTTGTTGGTCTATTATATAGCTTGGAAACCTGAAAATTACTTTTAAGGATAAATCTTTTATTTTAAGCAAATGCGGCTGACAAGCTATTCTTATCCTTTCATCATAACCTAAATTTTCACAATTTTCTACTGCTTGTAATGGCAAAATCATCCACTCATAATCATTTTCTTTCAAAACTTTTATCAATTTATAAAGTCTATCTTCAAACCCTGGCAAACCTAACTCAGGAAGCCAAAAACCTTTTATCTTTTCTAAATATTTTCTTCCAAAAATTCTTCCAAAAGTCTTTTTCCATTCCTCAACTTGCAAGCCCCAATCCTCTTCTGGAGTAGCTGGAAAATAGCAATGGGAATATGCTGAACCTGCTATTTCTATTTCAGAAAATTTTAAAACATCTTTATAAAATTCTATTATATTTCCTATTTTTTCACCTTCTACCTCTATTTGATCGAAAACTTTTCTTTTTTCCAATTCTTCCAAACTTTCTAGTAAAATTCCAGAAAAATCAAGCATAATTTTTGGATTATATCCTTCTTCTTTTAGTTTTTTAAAGTACTTTGCAGGATTTTTATAGGCCCTAAGCATAAGTTTGGCGTCCCATTCCTG
>JBBITC010000067.1:0-4181 GCA_037440965.1 Candidatus Aenigmatarchaeota archaeon
AATTAATTATATGGAGAGACAAACTACCAGTATCAAAATCGATCCAGAACTATGGAAAGAAGCAAAAAAATATGCCATAGACAAAGGATTGACAATAAGTGAACTTCTAGAGCAATTATTAAAGAGAGAGTTAACTAAGAAGTAAAAATTACTTGGATTTAAATTAACTCGCTCTCTGAAACTATGACAAAATCCCCTACTGATTTTACTGCACTAAATGGAATCAAAACCCTTCCTTTCTCGTCTGTTTTAAGGTTCATGTCTGAAAGGTATCTTGTCGGTTCATCAACTACAAGATTAAGCAACTCACCACTTTCTGTGACAAAATCAACATTAACCACAACCCCAAACTTTCTTCCTGTTTCTTCGCTTACTACATTCTTGCCTATAACATCCGCAGCCCTTACTCTTACTCCCTCTGCCATCATTTATCACCTTATAAAAATATGGTAATTATTATTTTTATTCTTTCATAATAGATAAAAATTATGGCTAGATGCTTTATTGGAATTCTTACACCAGAGGAATTAAACAAAAACATAGAAAAAGCAATAGAAGAACTGAAAAAACTGCCTTTAAAATGCAAGTTTGTTGAAGAAAGGAATTTTCACATTTGTTTATCTTTTTTAGGTGAAGTTAAAGAAAAAGAAATTGAAAAAATTTGCGAAAACTTAGATTCTATCGCCTTAGGTTTTAAACCATTTGATGTCATTATCAAAGAAATTAAACTTATACCGAGCGAGAAATTTTTAAGAGTTATCGCTTTAAATGTTATAGATGAATCAAGAAGAATTGAAACTTTGAGAAAGGAAATCGTAAATATTATAGGCGGAGACTCTAAACCCCCTCATATTACTCTTTGCAGAGTGAAAACTATAGAGAAAAAGGATTTTACTCTTAAAAAATTGGAAGAAATGAAAAATATAGAAATAGGAAGAATGAAAATAGAAAAAATACAGCTAATAAAAAGTGAATTGAGTAGAGAAGGTCCATTTTATTCTGTTATTCATGAAAGCAAAATTACTGAGTAAATTCAATTAGCTCTTTTGTCTTAACTTCTGGCTTATATTGCTCTACAGAAATTCTTTCTCTTAAAGCTTTAAAAATTTCTTTCTTTGTCAGTTCTTCCACTTCTTTACCTTCTGGCGCCCTTGCTATGTAATCTATTTCTCCTAAGCTGAGAAGTTCCTTTACTATTAGCTCCCCTCCCCTATCGCCATCTACAAACAGAGTTGTAACTTTTTCTTTTGTTAAATCAATTATCGCTTTTGGTATTGTTGCTCCTCCTATGGCTATAACATTTCTTATTCCATTTTTCAAAAGGTTAATCACATCGGCCCTTCCTTCAACTATTATTATTTCTTCTGAATTTTGAATTTCAGGGCCAGAAGGTAAACCTTGATATTCACACACTTGTGCAACTCTTACATTTTCCCTTATTATCTCAGTTATTTTTGATGTTGAAGGGATTTCTTCACTTAAAAGTTTTTGCAGAATGTCATTTGCCCTTTTAAGTATAAAATCTCTTTTAACATTTCTTACATCTTTTACAGACCTTACCTTTACTTTTGAATTGCACGGTCCAATCCTTTCTATAGTCTCAAAGGAAGCTGCTATCAAGGCTGTTTCTGAACTGTCAAGACTTGAAGGGACAAAAAATTTCCCTATAGTTTTTCCATCATCTGTATTGTTTAGCTCAACATCTATTCTTCCAATTCTCCCACTTCTTTGCAATTCTCTCAAATCAAGATCCTGACCAAGTAAGCCTTCAGTCTGGCCGAATACAGCTCCTATAACGTCTGGTCTTTCTACCATCCCGTCGCAAGAAAATTCTACTTCTATTAAATATTTTATCGTAGATTGAGCAAGCTTTCCCATAGTAATCATCCTCCATAAATTTTGTTAAAGAGTTTATTTCCTCAATTTTTTTAATTTTAAAAGTTGATTTTATTTTATTCCTTAAGAAAAAGTGAACTTTTATTCTATGTGAAGAAAGGACTCTGCTTAAATTAGAAAAAATTTTCTTCCCCTCTTCATCGAAATCTGTTAGAATAGCGACAGATTTATATTTGCTAACTTCTTCAAAAACTTTCTCGAGGGGTTTGCCGGAAATTTTGACAATTCTTTTAAACCCAAGCCTTCTTAAAGCCTTTTCGTCCTTCTTACCCTCAACTATTATCGGCACTTCACTATAATTCCTAACTTCTTTTTGAATTTCTCTAATTTGATCAGTAAACATAATTACCTTTAATATTCACTTTCAGCTTCATCCTTACAATTTTCACACAACCATTTATCATTTACCTCAGTTAAACGCTCGCTATAATTACCACAATTATCGCAGATTCCAGAAGTAAAATTTTCTTTTATTTCAAAGGGCTCTTCTCTCATTCTAATTCTATACTCAAGTAAGTCCAACATTTCTGGTGATGTTTTTGCTATGTCTGTGAGAGAAAGCAACCCAACTACTTTACCACCTTCAACAACAGGCAATCTTTTTATATTGCTTCTTTTCATCTTTCTGCTCGCTTCTATAATATTTTCATTCGGATTTATGGTAACAAGGGGTTTTGACATTATTTCTTTTACTTTTATTTCTGAAGGTTTTAGGTTCTTTGCGACAACCTTTCTTATCAAATCACTATCTGTTAATATCCCAACAGGTTTATCTTTCTTTACAACTACTAAAGCTCCTTTTCTTTTCTTTTTCATCAGTTCTCCTGCTACCCTTGCGGATTTGCTTTCTTCTATAACTACAACAGGCTTGCTCATTATGTCTTTTACTAGTACCGGCATAAAACCCCCTAAATATTATTAGCTTATCCTATTTTAATGTTTTGCCAAAAAAGTTTTTATATCCTCACCTTCTTTTGAAGTAATTTTTTGTTTCGGTTTTGTAATTTTTATCTTCCCATAACCAAAATCGACAATCAAATAAAAGGGGAATCCTTCAAACCTTTTTGAAGAATAACCATAATAGTAAAAAGTATCCTTGGTTGTTGATTTGACTTGAATTAAAATACATTTTTTATTTTTTATGCAAATTAAGTCTGCTTCACCAAGACTTGCTCCTGCTCTAACTACTCTCCATCCATACCTCTCAAAAAGTTTTCTTATCTTTCTTTCTACCCTGTAACCTTTTTTCTTAGTCAACACCATCATTTATTTTTATAAATACTTTAAATATATTGAATTTAATGAGAGTTTTAGCTGTTAGTGATATACACAATGATGTCGAAAATATCATTAGTTATATCGATAAAATTTCAATGATAAATTTTGATATAATAATCATCATAGGTGACTTTACAGATTATAATGTACCAAAAGGTTTTACACAGCAAGATATTGGTGAATTAATAATTGAAGAATTCAAAACTTTTAAAAAACCTATTCTTGTAGTACCTGGAAATTTCGACAAAGAGCTTATAGAACTTTTTGAAAAAAAAGACATAAGCCTTCATGGTGAAGGAAAAATTATAGATAACTTTGGCTTTTATGGTTTTGGTGGGGCAAGAACTCCTTTTAACACTTCCTTGGAGCCAAGCGAAGAAGAAATAAAAGCTGGGTTGAAAAAAGGTTACGAAAAAGTAAAGAATTGTAAGTTTAAAATTCAAGTCACACATATGCCGCCATTCAACACAAAGGTTGATATTGCTTACACAGGTGCCCATATTGGCTCAGAAGCTGTGAGAGAATTTATAGAAAATTTTAAGCCAAATGTTAGTATTTGTGCTCATGTCCACGAGGCAAAAGGTTTGGATGAAATTGGACAAACAAAAATAATAAATTGCGGTAGATTCCCCGAAGGTTATTGCGGAATTATTGATATAGATGATAAAGGAATAGACGTGAAAGTAGTCAATTTAATATAAATTCTTTAATAGCGAAATGTATTTATTAATCCAAGAAAAAATTTAATGCACCTTTATTTAGCGAAAAGGAAAATGGGATAAGAATGAATAGTGCAGACTCTTTTATAAATATTTCTGTAGAGAAAGATATAGAAGATAAGGATGATTTTCTGAAGTTAATTGAACGTTTAGATTTTATAGATATACAAATTTTAAGGAAATTTTATATGACTGGAAAAGAGTTTCCAAACGACACTCAACCTTATTGTTTCCCACTTCTTTATAGTGAATTAAAAAATACTCACCACTTTAAAATGGGAATTGAAG
>JBBITC010000068.1:0-4055 GCA_037440965.1 Candidatus Aenigmatarchaeota archaeon
ACTTGTTCAAAAAGGGGCAACCCTCGAGCTATTGTTGTTATCTCTCTTGGATTGGTTAATAGTAAAAATTTACTGATTGGTGCTTGTCAAATGAGAAAAAGTTTAAAAAATATTAAAGAAAACAATAGAGTTTCTATTGCTGCAAATACAAAAATGAATATTATAGAATAAATGGTAAAGCAAAAATATATTCTTCTGGAAAGTATTTTGAAATTGCTATAAAAAAAAGTAAGCCACCTTTACCGAAACAGGCTATAGTTGTTAAAATTGAAGAAATTTTTGATTTAGACAAACTCCAGCGTATCTTTTGAAAAAATAATAATCAATGAAATATCTTGAAAAATTAAAAGAGTAATTGCTAACTTTTTATTTAAAAAAAATCAATTTCAAATTAATGATAGCTCAAGACCTTGAGATAAGAAGGATATTAGCAACAAATGTTAATGAAACAATAGAAGTTGAACTTGAGTTTAAAAAAGGAAAAGTTAGAAGCTCTGTTCCTATAGGCACAAGTGTGGGAAAGTATGAAGCAAAGTATTTGCCTGTTGACCAAGTTATTAAAAAATTTTCTCTTATAAAAAAGCATTTTTTAAACGAAGATTTTAGAAACCAGGAAGATGTTGATTTACTTTTGCGCTCTATTGATACTACTCCTGATTTAAGGGAAATAGGTGCAAATTTAGCTTTGGCAATTTCTTCTGCTTTTCTTAAAGCTTTTGCTTTAAACGAAGGCTTAGAAGTTTTTGAATTTTTATCTAAAGGCAAGCCATCAATTCCTAAACCAATTTGCAACATAGTTGGAGGATGGAAGGATTCAAAGGTTGACATTCAAGAATATCTTCTTTTACCAGAGCATCAAAAATCATTTTCAGAATCTATAATGAAAATCGCAAAAGCTTACAGGCAAACAGGAAAAATGCTAATTGATAAAGATGAAACTTTTGCTTTTTCAAAAAATTTAGAATCTGCATGGGTTACTAGCTTAAAACCAGAAGAAGTTCTAAAAATTTTGGAAAATGCTGCAAAAGAGTTTGATTTAGCTATAGGCTTAGATGTTGCAGCTTCCCAACTTTGGGATGGAGAAAAATACTTTTATTCAAAATCTAACTTAAGGCTAACAAGAACAGAACAAATAGCTTTTATGGAAAAACTAGCAAGAAACTTCCCAATTCTTTACATAGAAGATCCTTTTCATGAAGATGATTTAATTGGCTTTAGCACTTTAACTCACAGGCTAAGAGGAAGAATAATTTGTGGTGATGATTTATATGCAAGCAATCTGGAAAGATTTAAAGAAGGACTTTTACATAAGGCAACTAATGGAATAATTATTAAACCAAATCAAGTTGGAACGATAAGCGATGTTATCAGACTTTCAGAAGAGGCAAAAAAGGAAAAGCATGCGAGAGTAATTTCCCATCGCTCAGGAGAAACAGAAGATACTTTAATTTGCCATTTGGCTGTCGGTTTAGGCTGCGAATACATAAAGCTTGGAATTAGTGGGGAGAGAACAGTAAAGATAAACGAACTTATAAGAATAGAAGAAAAAATATAAAGTAAAATATCTTTTCATTTATATTAAATCTTTATATTTAACATTAAAGTATAATTTTTTTACTGATTTCTATGAGATATTCTTTTCAAAAAAGGCAAAGAGAAAGGAAAATCGAAAAAATAGCTAAAGAATTGGAAAAAGTGAGGTGGCAGTATAGAAATACAATTTTCTTTTCAATAAGTCTTTTTATAGCTTACTTACTTTTAAAAAATGAAAGCATTTGGGAAATTCTTTTTAGCCTTGGAAAAACTGGTTATTTAGGTTCTTTCTTTTCTGGTTTATTCTACACCTTTAGCTTAACTGTAGCTTTTTCTACAGCAATATTCTACAAAATGGGAAAATTTTTCAACCCATTTTTAATAGCTTTGACAGGATCTTTTGGAAGTTTAATAAGTGATTATTTAATTTTCAGGTTTGTTAGAGATAACCTAGCTGGTGAAATAAAGCTACTAGTAAACAATACAAGTAAAAAAATTGCTCATAGTTTCAAAAAATCTATCTTCTATCAGCTTTTCCCTTTTTCAAACCTCGCCTTATCTGAAAGTTTTGAAAAGATTTGGTTTAAAGTTTCTCGCTCAAAAAAATGGAAATTTTTTATAAGTTTACTAGGTTGTTTTTTAATAGCTTCTCCTTTGCCCGACGAACTTGGAATAGCTCTTTTGGGAACAATAAAGTTTGATTCAAAAAAATTCATAGCTTTTTCTTATATTTTAAACTTCATAGGAATTTTCTTCATAGCTTCCTTAACATTTTAAACTTGAAAAATAAAATAATAATAAATGAAAGAGAGAAAAATTGGCGAATGGGCTTTTATTCTTGGAGTTTTGATAGCAGTATTCTCAGGAATAATTACAGGAAGAGTAGAAGGAAACATAGCAGTGATTCTTATACTTTTAGGCTTGTTTGTTGGTTTAATAAACTTGAAAAAAGACGAAAAAAGATTAACAACGTTTTTAGTTGCAGCTATAGCCTTGCTTTTATCAGGAACTGCTGGCTTGGAAAATCTTCCTTTAATTGGAAGCTTTATAGGGCCAATTCTAATCAACATAACAACTTTTGTAACTCCTGCAGCAGTTATGATAGCTTTGAAAGCGATTTATAACTTAGCAAGGAAAGGTTAAAATTAAACAAACAAAAAATATTTTATATGGAACTTTTTACTGAAATTTTAACTTTTTTATCTTCTGTAGCAATGCTTGCTCTAGCTTCTCAATTAGTCATAAAAAATGCAGCAAAGCTGGCAAAAATAACAGGTTTAGGAGAAGTTGTAATTGGTTTTATTCTTCTTTCGGTTTCGACAAGCATGCCAGAAATAAGCGTTGCAATATTTTCTGTTTTAACAAAAAATGTCGGAATAACAATTGGTGATTTGCTAGGAGCAAACGTGACTAACATTTGCTTGATAATAGCGTTAGGTTTGATTCTTTCAAGAAAAGCTTTAAAAATAAAAAAAGAGGAAATAACAAATCTTTCTCTTTTACTTTTTTTTGCATCTTTAATTCCTCTAACACTTCTTTTCTTAGGAGAATTAGAATTTTTAGTTGGAGTCTTTCTTTTGCTCTTTTTCTTTACCTTCTGTCTTTTTTCAATTAAAAGAAAAATTAGTTTTAAAGAAGAAAAAGAAAAGAAAAACAATATAACTAAACCTTTAATTTGGCTTTTCTTTGGAATTTTTTTCCTTGTTTATAGTTCAATGTTTGTTGTAAATTCTGCTTCAATTATTTCAGAAATTACAGGAATTTCTCAATCAGTAATAGGAGCAAGCATAGTTGCTCTAAGCACAACCCTTCCTGAACTTTCTGTTTGTTTGACTGCCTTTAAGGAAAGTCATCCCCATATTAGCTTAGGAGATACCATAGGCTCTTGTGTTACAAACATTACATTAATTCTTGGATTGGTTTTAATTCTTTCTGAGTTTAAAGTTAGTATTGCTACCTTTTCTACTATAGTATTGTTTGCTTCTTCTTCTGCCCTTCTTTTATGGTATTTTATGAGAAAAAGAATTTTAACAAGAAAAGAAGGTTTTATTCTCATTTTTGTTTATTTGATCTACATCCTTTCAATTTATGGAGTTATAGCTTGGGAAAAAATGTTTTATTTTCCAAATTTTAAATAGTTTATCTTACTCTAAACAATAGTTTAATAGGTGAAATTTTTGATTTCAATCGATGGTTCAGCAGGAGAAGCAGGAGGTCAAATTTTAAGAACAAGTATAGCTCTTTCTTCTTTATTTCTCAAACCGATAAGAATTTACAACATAAGAAAAGGAAGGTCTAAGCCTGGATTAATGGCTCAGCATTTAACAGGAGTTAAAATAGCAGGAGAATTTTGTAACGCAGAAATTAAAGGTTTAAAAATTGGCTCAACAGAGGTTGAATTCATTCCAAAAAGTTTTAAAATAGAAAATAGAAGAATCGATATAGGTACTGCTGGCCAAATTTCTTTGTTACTTCAAACTTTATTTCCTTTGCTAATTTTTGGAGATAAAGAAGTTAACTTA
>JBBITC010000069.1:0-4017 GCA_037440965.1 Candidatus Aenigmatarchaeota archaeon
CAAAAAATTATAGAAATAATCAAAAATTTTAACGATAAAGGAAAGTTAATTGCTGCAATTTGCGCTTCCCCTTCTATTCTTGCAAAAGCTGGAGTTTTGGACGATAAAGCAGCAACAATATATCCTGGGATGGAAAAAGAATTGCCTCATCCAAGAGAAGGAAGAGTGGTTGTTGATAAAAATGTCATAACTTCTCAAGGTCCTGGAACTGCCTTAGAATTTGCTTTGAAAATTGTTGAAAAAACTTCGGGAAAAGAAAAGGCTTTGCAGTTAAGAAGAGATTTAGTGGTTTGAATGATTCAAAATGGCTTGGAAAAAGAGGTTTTAGAGGAAATAGCAAAGAAAATGCTTGTAAAAAAGGAAGAATTGGTTCTATTTTTAGAAAATAAGGTGGAAAATCCTGTTTTTACTGTTGAGTCGATAGTTAAGCTTTTAATAGAAAAGGGTTTAATAACTTATGTTGAAGTTATAGGCAAAACTTGCTATGCAATAACACAAAAAGGAATGAGGGAGGTTGGATGAAAGCTGAAATCCCATTCAAAGTCTTTTTGATATTTGTGGTTCTCTTATTCCTATTTTTTGTTGCAGACCTTTGCCTTTCTAATGTAATATTTTGTGATAGCTCTGGTTGCAAATTTGTTCCTGCTATCCAATTAATTCCAATCGCCTAAGAAAAAATTTTTATTCTCTTCCTTTTATTCTATTATTTATAGCCCCGTGGTGTAGTGGCCAAGCATACGAAGGTTAGTATAAGGCTTTGGACTACATCTAAAGCTCTGAAAAAAGATGAGGAAGAACCCTCGTGACAGCGGTTCGAATCCGCTCGGGGCTATTTTTTCCTATTTATTCTGTCGATAAAGGCAGGAATTAAAAAAAGAATTGCAACAGCTAAAATTGTTATATAAAGGTTTGTTGAACTCAAGAACCCAAAGTAAGCTAACAAAAAACAGCGAGGAAAAGAACCAATTAAAGTTAAGATTAAGTAGGTTTTGAAGTTCATTTTTAAAACCCCAGAAGCTATGGAAAAAATTTTAAAGGGAATTATTGGAATCATTCTGCTTACAAGGATGGTATAGGTCCCCCATCTTTTGAACCATTTTTCGCTAAACTTCAATTTTTCAGAAGAAACGAAAAAATATTTCCCATATTTTTCCAAAAAATTTCTTCCATATTTTCCTATATAATAGCAAATTATTGAGCCAAGGGTTGAACCTATTGCCCCTAAAACTGTTATTTTTAATAATTCTAAACCAACAGCACCCTGAGCAAACAAAACAGCCTCAGAAGGAATTGGTATTATGCTTGAACTTAAAAAGTTTCCAAGAAAAATTCCCAAATCCCCAAAAGATATTATAAAAGATTTTATCATTTCTATTAGGCTTTCAAGCATTATTCTAATTTAGCAGAAGAAAATAAATTCTTTTAATTAAAACTTAAAATATGGAAAAAACTTTACTTGTCATTCTCACAAATTTAGTTCCAACAGTTGAGCAAGTTGGGGCAATTCCCTTAGGTTTAACCTTAGGCTTAAACCCTTTGCTAGTTTTTTCTCTTTCAATTCTAGTTAATTGCTGTTTGTTTTTTCCAATTTTCTTTGGTTTAAACTTTTTTTATAATCTTTTTCTTTCAAGAATAAACCTTTTCAAAAAATACCTGGAAAAAATTAGAAGCAAAGGCAAGCCTTACGTCGACAAGTATGGAACAATAGGAATAGCGTTTTTGATGTTTTTACCTTCTCCTTTTAGTGGAACTTATACTGCAAGCACTTTAGCATGGCTTTTAAACCTTGATTGGAAAAAATCTTTATTTGCAATTTTTATAGGTTCTTTTGTAGGATGTCTGATAATTCTTCTTTCAATACTTGGAATTTTTAGTTTGCTCCAAAACTTTTTAGGTTTATAGATTTGCTTTTCCAATAATTTATTGTGAGTGAGCTACTTTTTGCTTTAATAATCCTTCTTCTTGGTATAATCTTCTATCTTGTTTTTAAAAATAGAGAGTGGAAAATAAAATTTGAACAAAGAATAAAAGAATGGAAGGAAAAGGAAGAGGAAAGAATAAGGGAAGATGCGATAAAAAGAAGTGCAAGAAGTTTGTCTGGAAAAACCCTAGAAAAGCTTGTTCCTTTTCTTGAAAATTTTCCTTATGATGCACATGATATTCGCTGGCTAGGCGACCCTATAGATTTAATAATTTTTGATGGTTACTCTTCTCAAGATTTAAGACAAATTGTTTTTTGTGAGGTTAAATCAGGAGAAAGCAAGCTCACTCAGCTCCAGAAAAAAATAAAAGAAATTGTGGAAAATAAAAAAGTTAAATGGGAAGAATTCAGAATTTAAAAATTTCTGAATTAAAAAGGTAATTTTTTCTTTAAGCTTAAGTAAAAATAATATAAGTGAAAAAATGAAAATTTTGGAAGAAAAAGGAAAAAAAGTTATACTTCTTGGTAATGAAGCAATAGCAAGAGGTGCTTTAGAAGCAGGTGTTAGATTTGCAACAACCTATCCTGGAACTCCAGCATCAGAAATTGGCGATACCTTTGCTCAAGTAGCAAAGCAACTAGGAATTTACTTCGAATATTCAACAAACGAAAAAGTTGCTTTAGAGGCTGTAGCAGGAGCAGCTTTTTCTGGTTTAAAGTCAATTGTTTCATTTAAAAATTTTGGGTTAAACGTTGCTTCTGACAGCTTTTTTCCAATAGCTTACTTTGATCTTAATGCAGGAATGGTTGTAGTTGTTGCAGACGATCCAAGCTGCTTTAGCTCTGCACAAAGTGAGCAAGATTCTAGGCATTATTCTTTTCTTGCTCATGTTCCTATGCTTGAACCTTCTAGCCCACAAGAATGCAAGGATTTTACAAAAATTGCTTTTGAAATTTCTGAAAAGTTTAAAATTCCTGTTTTGATTAGACTAACAACAAGAGTAAGCCATACTAGAGGAGTTGTTTTGCTTGGTGAAATTGAAAAAAATGAAGCTAAAGGATTTTTCAAGAAAGATGAAAAGTACTTTAACCTTGCACCAAAAATTATAGAACTTCACAAAAAACTTCTTGAAAAAATGGAAAAAATAAAAGAAGTTTCAGAAAAAACAGAGATTAATTTTTTAGTTAATGAAAAAGCTAAAAGTAAAATTGGAATAATAGCTTCAGGAGTTTCTTTCAACTATGTTATGGATGCTTTGGAAAGTTTGAAAGTTAGCTTGCCAGTTTTAAAATTAAGTTTAACAAATCCTTTGCCCGAGAAAAAAATCAGAAGTTTTGTTAATAAATTCAAAAAAGTTCTTATTGTTGAAGAGCTAGATGACATACTTGAAGAAAAAGTAAAAGCTATAGCAAAAGATTCAAAAGCTAAGATTTATGGCAAAGATTTTATTCCAAAAGCTGGTGAACTAAATCAAGAAATAGTTATTTCTGCTTTAGCTAAAATTCTTGGAAAGAAATTCAACTTTGAAAAAATTTTAAGCAAATACAAAAAAATTGAGATTGCAAGAAGATTTCCTGTTATGTGTCCTGGTTGCCCGCACAGAGCAACTTTTTATGCAGTAAAAAAAGTTGCAAAAGATGCAGTTTTTGGTGGTGATATAGGCTGCTATATGCTTGGAATTTTACCTCCTCTTAAAACATTAGACTTTCTTGTTTCAATGGGAGCTGGAGAAGGAATAATTCATGGGATTAAAAAGGCTACAAATCAAAAAGCTATAGCTTTTATTGGTGATTCAACTTTCTTCCACGCAGGAATTCCTGCTTTGATAAACATGGTTTTTAACAAATCAAACCCTTTAGTAATAATTTTAGACAATAGAGTAACTGCAATGACAGGACATCAGCCACATCCTGGAACAGGAAAAACAGGAATGAGTGATGAAACTCAGGCAATAGATATAGAGAAAATTGTTAGGGCATGTGGAGTTGAGAACGTTAAGGTTGTTGACCCTTTCAACCTAAAAGAAATGGAAGCTGCTGTAAGAGAATTTTTGGAAAAAGATAAAGTTTCTGTTATAATTGCAAGAAGATACTGT
>JBBITC010000070.1:0-4016 GCA_037440965.1 Candidatus Aenigmatarchaeota archaeon
CTTTTACATCAAAGTAACTACCATAAGGACCTCTTATTCCAATATAATCTCCTTCCTTAATTTGATGCAAACCTTCTGTCCCTTTCCCAACTTTGGCAACAGCGATCTCAACTCTTGAGTTATAAGCAGAAGCTATACTGATGGGGAATTCGTCAACACCAGGAACCCATACCATCAGAAATTGTCCAGGTTTGGCTTCTTCTGCAACTAAGGGAGATTTAAACACATAACTTTTAACAGTTAGCGTTTCTTGATTTATTTTTTTAATCTTTAAAATCTTCGGGGTATTAAAAGGCATTAAAAATAATAAGAAGAAAAAAAGATTTGAGCTTGATTCTATTATTAAAACTTTTGACCTAATAATAAAGTATGTATATCGATCCACATGTTCATTGTAGGGATTGGAAACAAGCTTACAAAGCAACGATAAAAAGTGTTTCAGAGCTAGCTAGAAGTCAAGGAATTGTTGCAATTTTTGATATGCCTAACACAGAACCACCTATAGTCTCTGAAAAATTAGTGAGAAAGAGATTAGAAGATGCAGAAAAAGTAAATTGTTCGGATATTTACCATCTCTATATAGGAATTACGAAATACTCTGAACAAATAAGAGAATGCGTAAATGTTGTGAAAAAATATTTTCCAAAAGTTGTTGGTATCAAGATGTATGCAGGAAAATCTGTGGGAGATTTAGCAATTGCAGATGAAAATGACCAGAAAAGAGTTTATGAAGAGCTAGCTCAAGCAGATTATGATGGTGTGTTGGCTGTTCATTGTGAAAAGGAAACTTTGTTCAAACCAGAACTATGGGACCCTAACAATCCAGAAACATGGAATTTGGTTAGACCAAAAGAATCTGAGATTAAATCTGTTAAAAATCAAATAAGATTTGCGAAAGAAGCTAGATTTAAAAGTAATTTACACATATGCCATGTTTCTGCCCCTGAAACAGTAGAAATTATACAGGAAGCAAAATCTGAATTGAGAATAACTTGTGGCGTCACTCCTCATCATTTAACTCTTTCAACTCTAAACATGAAAGGAGAAAAAGGCCTTATATACAAAGTAAATCCTCCTTTAAGAGAGTATGAAACAGTTCTCAAATTAAGAGAGTGTTTGAAACAAGGAAAAATAGACTGGATAGAAACTGACCATGCTCCCCACACAAGAAAGGAGAAACTATCTTATCCATACTTATCTGGAATTCAAAGTTTGAAAGTTTATTCAGTTTTCTTAGATTATCTTAGAAGTTGGGGATTTCGGAAAAACAAATTTCAAGATTGACGTATCTGAATGCTAAAAGAGTTTTTAAAGATGTGATAAAGTAGAGAAAAATATTTTTAATTTGAAAGAAATCAAACAAAGATTTAAATCTTTAACTGCGTTCTTATATTACTAAGGTGGCAATAATGGTTAATGGTATTAATTTAACTTTACAAGAAAAGATGCGACTTGCATCGGGAAGAAATACTTGGAAAGAGCAATGGAATATGATTAAAGGATATGATGTAGTTGGTGATCGT
Organism: Candidatus Aenigmatarchaeota archaeon; assembly: GCA_037440965.1. Lineage (GTDB taxonomy): Archaea > Aenigmatarchaeota > Aenigmatarchaeia > CG10238-14 > SCSR01 > JAVZHQ01. The sequence continues at coordinate 1,524 of JBBITC010000070.1, forward strand.
GTACATGACCCTGAATATATTGGGTGGTATATTGGATCACCCAAAAATGAACCAGTTAATCGTCTAGAAGGACTTTATTATTATGGAACTGTCCTAGTGCAAATTAACCCTCCTTGGTATATTGTTAAGGTTCATTCACCTCATTCTAAAGCACATAACAAGCCTCCTGAATTACTTTATTGTGATAAGCCACTTTTTGTATCTATTTATTCTTCGTTATTCGGTAGGGAGGCTATCTATAAAGATATAAAAAATAATAAGAATTTCTTGAATGTCTCTCCCAATGTTGTAATGACTAAAGTGGACGAAGCAATACAAAAAGTCGTTCCAAAAATTGTATAAATGCTTTCTTAACTCATTCGACTACTTCTGGTTTATAACCTACCTCAGAAACTTCATGTTTTACTCCTAATTCTGCAAGCCATTCCCTCATTTTTGATTCGTATACAATAGAAAGTTCTAGATGGGTTTTTGTTACATAAGTTATTATCTTTCTGTCTTTAAGAAAAGCTATTAAAAAGATTTAAGAATTAGTTTTCAGCTTGAATACTAAAGCTTTCAACCATAATTAGAAAGAATTTTATAAACTTCAAAATTATTTGCATATTCTTTCTTAAGATTTTCTATAACTCTTTTGCTTGGTTCAAACTTTTCTATAGCTAATGGTAAAACTTCTCTAGCTTTAGTCATGGAATAGAAAGGCACTTCCAAATGATTTTGGATATATTCATGGGGTAATAAACCTCCCCATCTTCTATCCTCTCTATAACAAACAACAACTATTCCACGAACTCTTGCTCCACCTTCATATAAGTGTAAAGCTGTTGTTATTACAGAATCTCCTGTTGTTGCTGTATCTTCTAATAAGTTGAATTCTAACTCGGAAATATCAACTGGTGAAACAGAATAAGGAAAAGTGCGGAGAATTCCATGAGACTTAAGTTGCTGACGTAGTGCAACAAACCATTTAAAACCTAGTTTTTTATTAACTTCAATTGCTGGAAGTGTAGCAGATTCAGGAACACCAACTAAAAGATGCTCATTAAGTTTTTTAGAAAGTAAATAATCTTTAATAAAATCAGTAAACTTGTCAAGTTTTTCAAAACTAGTCTGAAGTCTTCTTAAATCAACATACCAAGAACTTTCTTGACCAGAAGAAAGTTTTATTAGTTCTTCAAAAAAACCTATGCATTTTTCGTCTATCAAAAAATCCATAAATTCTTTCTTGTTAAATTCTTCTTTCATTCTAGAGCCTCCTTTAACATTTTATTCCATTCTTCTGCTCTCTCTTTTATCGGTTGAAAAGGATCTTCAGGATTTTTTCTCCATTCAAGCAAAATATCCCTTCCTACATTCCCAATTATTCCTGGAAAGCTTACATTCTTTTTAAGATACTTTAACAAACTCACAGGAACACCTTGAGCGCCTAAGCCAGGAACTAGCACAATTTGAGTGTCACAAACACTTCTTAAATCTTTTGCTAATTTTTCATCCCTAGGACCTGCAACCACCCCTATCGAAGAATAATCTTGTTTTTCAAGTTTTTGTGTCCATTCGTTCGCAACCTTCAAAGCTAAAAATTTCCAAACAGTAGGAATGTTTTTCACTTTTAAATTTTCCCAGAACATTTGCGAATTTGGACTTGTTGTATAAAGAAGAACAAAAATTCCCTTTTCATCAAGATAAGGAAAAAAAGGATCCATAACATCGTTTAGCCATGGTAATGGGTTTACGGTGCAAGCATCTGCATCAATTTCTTTTAAATACTTTTTTGCATATTCTGAAGCTGTATGTCCAACATCGTTTGCTTTGCTATCAACAATAAATAACCTTCCTTTTTCATGAGTTAATTTACAAGCCTCTTTAAGTGTTTCTAAATCTTCACCTCTTCCCACATAACCAGATAAATTTGCTTTGTAAGCAAGAGCTATGTTAAAAGTTGATTCTATTATTTCTTTTGTCCAATCTCTTACTTTATAGTTGTGTGGAATTGCTGAAGGTAGGGGATCTAAACCAACGCAAAGAATACTTTTCGCTTCTTTATAAACACTTTTTATTTTATCTTCAAAACTCATACTTTATTTTTAAATGGAAAAGGATTAATATCTTAAGGATAAGAATAGACTAAAACTAATTTTCCACTTTCATCTCTTAAGAAAAGTGTGTCAGCATCGTTATTCCAAATTGGATACTTGCTATTCCAAAAAATTTCTTTTTCCTTATTATTGCCAGAGCCAGAAAAAAGTTTAAGCTCATCCTTTGGTTTTAAAACAATTTCTGGAAAATAAAAATAATTAAAGTTTCTATCTTTAACACTCCACCCCTTAAGGTTTATTTCAAAATTGCAAACATTTTCAAAAACTATATATTCGCCGTTTAAATTCTTGCTATCATCACCTTTTGCATCATAATTAAATTCTTTTATTTGAATACAATCACTAAATTCAGAAAATTTTCCCCAAATTCCAAGCTTATTTCTTCTTGCATATTCTT
>JBBITC010000071.1:0-3925 GCA_037440965.1 Candidatus Aenigmatarchaeota archaeon
ATTTATATTCATCAAAATTAAATCTATTTGAAAAATTCTCCTCCGAATCGGAAAAAATATTATTTATTAAACTTAATAAATTATTTGATATATCTGCTAATTCTCCTCCAGCTAAAGATAAATAACGACCCATTGAAACTAAATTTTCTGCCGTTTTTAATTTATTATCAAATAAATTATCAAAGCCGGCTATAAAAAAATTATTAAAATTAAAACGATTGTGATAAACATAATTAAAGTTAGTTTTAGGTTCATAGATTATCTAATATCTAATTTATTTCGCAGGATATAAAAATTAATTCAAAAATAATAATCTTATTTTTTATTTTCTTAAAACCAATTAATTCTTAGAGAATATGGCAAAATGTCCTAGATGTGGTTCAGAAAGCACAGAATATTATGGTGAATATGAAGGTTATGAAGTTTGGTTTTGTAGTTCATGCAATCGAACTTTTAAAGCCAAACCCTCTCTAGCAAAAAGAATGGGAAAATCATTTCTGGGAATTTTCAAAAAAAAGAAAAAAAAGGGAAGCGAGGAAGAGGAGGAAGAGGAAGGGAAGAAAAAAAAGAAAGGACCGTCTATAATTCCTGGTTTACTTCTTTTAGTCGCTCTTATAATAACTTTTCTTGTTCCTCTAGACCATCTGACAAAAACTTTTATTGTTTTAGGAATTACCGCTTTTGTGGTAATAGTCTATGGTTTTTTCAACCTTGCAAGCTTTGGTTTAATTCTTTTAACAATTTTTCTTGCTTTCAACTTACCAATAGTAAATGCTGAACTTGAAAAGTATGGAATATATGATAGCTTTAAAAAATTGCAGCAAGAATTTTGCATAAATACTTGTATCTTAAGAAATGTTTTTTATACAAGAGCAGATGTAAGAAGCTATTGTGAGTCTGAGTGTGGAGTTGTTCAAATAAGCAAAATAGCAGGAGCTTGCACAGAATGCTTAACTTATGAAAAGTTTGAAAGAATTTATCCTGCAAGGGAAAGTGCAACTGAAATTATTGACATAAACTTGAAAATGGCAAAATCTAACACAATAGCTAAAAACGTTTGGGTTGAGGTTTTTAGAGAAAAAGATAAAATTCCAGCAGACATAAGCAAATGCACTCAAGAAGATATCTGCGAGCTTAAAAGTGAAGAAGAAAAAAGAGTAATAGCTACTTTTAATGAAAACGATGTTAAATGCGACGGTTCTGTTTTCAAGTATAAAATCAGAGTTAACTATGATTTTGAGACAAAATCAGACAATTCTTTTGATTTGGTAAAGGAAATTACAGGAAGTATAACAGAAGTTAAAAGCCCTTCTTCTGAAGGTCCTTTAAGCGTAAGCATAGGTGGACAAAAGGCTTATGTTATCGGAGAAGATGAGTTTGCTTATATTTCTATATATGTTGTTAATAATGGGAAAGGAACTGTTTATATAAAAGATATAGAGTTTTATCAAATTCCTCCATATGGTGAAGAAGAGCTAAGCTTTACTTATGACTGCACAAAGGGCTTTATCTTTAGAAATGCTGATTATAGTTATTCAGATAAAACTTTATTTATTAGCGGCGACATTAAACCTCTTGGAAAAGATGAAAAAGATGCTATAATTTGTAAATTTTCTCTTCCTTCTGATATTACTTCAAAGCTAACTTACAGTTTTAAAGCAATTGTGACTTATTCTTACCGGCTAGAAAATAGCTATAGCATTCCGTGCAGAAAAGAAACAGAAACTATTTAAGAACAACCACAAGCTTCTTTGCAATCTTCCTCAACAGTTATTCCTTTGTAGTTACAAACTTCTTCCATAGTGAGAGGGTCTGTGTCATCTGCATAAGAATTACAAGAAGTGGAACCTACTCTTGCGTCTACATAAGGTACTGGAATTTCTTGACTACTCCAACTTGTCTCACATTTTTTATTGCCGAACCAAACAGTACATGCTTTATTAAACTCATAATTTGGGTCTGGGCAATGCGGGAAAAAGTACAAATACCAAACAACAACTGCAAGTAAAACCACTATTGCTATTATCAGAATTACTAAATACTCTACTGGTAAGGCAAGACCCTTCATAAAATAAATTTTATTTTTTTATTACTTAAAGCTAACCTATTTCATAAGTTATATCGCTAACTATGCTTGCTGAAAAATCTAAGCTACTTCCTGAAAACCTTATTTTGGCTATAATTTTTGTTAAACCAGAATCAAAATCAAGAGAAATTTTTTCTGTTGTTATCGAAGAATCTAATGGCTGGGGGTCAAAATTCCCATTTAAATTTTCTAAAAATGTTTGTCTTAAGCTATCGTCATTCTTTAGATCATCTAAAGTTATGCTCATGTCTGAAAGTGTTTTTTCAAAAGAAAATTTTAATGCCTGCTTAGCGTTCAACTTTGCAAATTCAATTTTATTTATAAGATTGTAAGATTTTGAAGCATAGTCAGAAAAGTCGCACTCTCGATTAAGACTACTTGCAAGAACAAAATCAACAACAACAAAAATAATTATAACAGCTATAAAACCAACAAGATACTTTGTGAATCCTTTCATCCTATCACCAGTATAACCCTTAATTTCTCTAGATTTGGTAATGTTAATGTGGCAGTTGAAGCATAACTTCCACCCAAATTAAAATAAGTTAACATACTTTCTATATTGCAAGGCTCGTATTTTTCTGTTTCTATTTCAGAAGTACCAAACTCTAGCACGTTTTCCTTTTCTCTCCTTACTGCAAGATAGTAGGTTTTGCCAGCAGGAAGTATTGCATTCATTTTAGATTTAATTAATTCCTCTAAATCAACCTCATTACCATCAACAACAATTCTTTTATTTCCTTCCAAAGCACCATAAGCTAAAAGCTCTTGAATTTGTTTGTTTGTTTGTTTGTCAGTTGAACCTAAAAGAGTGAATAAAGCATGGTCAGCTGTTAATGGGGAATAAAGAGGGTGTAAAACAACCTTAACTGTTACCGGGGCATGTAAAATACCAAAAGTAAAACCTGAAGCATACTGCCAACCCCATAAAAAGTTTGGAAGAAGCATAAGAAGAATAAAGCATGTAAGTACTACTATAGCAAAAAGAATAATATTTGTTATAAGCATTCCTTTAATAAATACCAACCTCCATTCTTCCTTCAACAAACTTGTCAGGATATTTAATCAAAACAGGATAGGATAAAATATCTTCAATTTCAAAACCTTTTGCCCCTATTAGCCAATTGCCATTCTCACTATCTTTAATCTCGATATAAAAACTTTTTTTGAAAGAAATTTCACAAGAAGGATTGGAATCTAACTTAGTTTTATCAAAAATTCCACGCCAAACATTTCCTTCTTCTTTATAAACCAGACAGTCATGATTTAAAATATTTTCTAATAAGTCTATAAGAGATCTTGTATCTTCCCTTGCTTGAAATGTAACTTGATACTGCATAACTCCAATTAAAGAACCAAGAATTGTCATGGTCATAAGAAGAAAAGAAATGACTTTAAGCATAACTTCTGTTGAAATTGAAAGTTGTCCTTTTAGGGAGGAGTGAGAAACCAAATTTTATCACCTTCTTTTACCGAATAAACAAATAAGCCTTCTTCTGTGCATTCAGTATCAAATTTCTCAACATTGATATAAATTGGTTTTACTATTTGATAGGTTATTTCTGAAGTTTCCTTGATTATCATTTCTGGCCCTTGAGTTTCTATTTTAACACCACCAGGGATCTTAAACTTTACTTCCTCGTTGCTTATATTTACAGTACATTTTGGTAAACCAGCAACTTTCATAGAAAAAGAAAATTTTCCTGAAAAGCTTGAGGCTGCAGAAATTAAAGAAGTTAACCTTTGAGCGTTAGCTTTTGCATCATAAAAACCTGCGCTAGTAGCTATTCCAATCCCACCATAAAGAATTACATGAACCAAAACAAGCGCAACTATTAT
>JBBITC010000072.1:0-3899 GCA_037440965.1 Candidatus Aenigmatarchaeota archaeon
TACTTTTTTTATTATCTCCCCGTTTATGTAAGCTTCACCATTATATTCTTTCAACTTCCCTACAACCAAAACTAAGTCGCCAATTTCTACTTTCTGAATCAGTTCTGCTTTTTCCCTAAACATCTTTACTCTTATCGCTTCGCTCCCGTCATCTATTGTTATTGTTGAATAGTTTCCATCATCACTTAAAAACTTATCTGTAACAGTAGCTAATATGTTTACTCTAGAAATTTTTTGGCCGAAAGGAGTAACTATATAACTTTCCTTCATCCTTTCTTTTTCACCAGGAAAATATTTCCCGTAAATCAAGTCAAAAATTCTTACTTTTTTTGCAGGTAGCCTTTTTACAGTCATCTTCACATCTTCTGTAGAATTCCTGGTCTAGGTTCAAACAAAGTTCCATTGCTTTTTAATTCATTTAACATTTTTTCTATATCAAATTCTTTTAATCCTCTACTTTTTGCCATTTTAACTATATCCTCTTTTGGAATATTTTTTCCCAAAGTGCTAGTTAACTCATCTATAACATCTAGTAATACCCTAATTTTACTTCTTTGCGCAGCTGTTACATGACCCTCCACTCTATCTATATCAATCTTTCCAATTTCTGGGTCAAAACCAAACTGCCTTAGAGAGGCTTTCATAAGGTTTATAGCTCTTATTGCATCTTCTTTTATAACTTCATTCCTTAATTGAATTTTAGCTGAAGCTTCAGCAAGTCTTATAAGAGCTTCATACTGTCTTAAAGTTATTGGTACAGGAGCTTCTTCTCCACTTACTTTTTCCCTCAACTTGACAAAGAAATCTTTTATAGCTTCCCCTGCTTCTTTTGTTAGTTTTGGATGGCAATTCTTTCTTGCATAAGCTACATATTTTTTTATAAATTCAGGATCAATCTCAGGCTTTATCTCTTCCTCTTCATAATGTCTTGCTTTAAGTATATGGTCTGCAATTTTTGCATCTAATTCGGGATTTGGTATATCACGCAAGGCAAATTTCAAGTCAAACCTTGCCAGTAGAGTTTCAGGGACATCTATTTGCTCTTTTATAGGCAAATAAGGATCAAACCTTCCTAGTTTTGGATTACCCCCTGCAAGTATGCTGGTTCTTGCAGGTAATGTTGCCACTATGTTCGCTTTCGCTATGGAAATTGTGTTGTGAAGAATTAAACCATTACTAATAAAACACTTTGTAGGCTCTACAGTTACATCATAAACCCATTCTGTTGCTATTTTCCCTCGATTTTCAATAATTTCTATTTTTTTAATTTTAACCCATCTTAAATTTTTAAGATTTTCAAGTTCTTTTAAAGTACTATTAACACTTTCTATCTTTTTTTCTATTTCTTTTTTAAATAGCTCAAATAAATTCTTTCTTGTGTTTTCATCATAACCACCACGTTCAAGATAACTAATCTTGCTTCTATTTACCTTCAGAAGATTTGCCACATATTTCTGAGAATAATTAAGTGATATTCTGAGTTCCTTTAAGTTATTACTCTTTTTTATTGCCATTTTAGATTTTTCTATTTTTTCTTTAATTTGCTTAAGATGTTTATCAAAGACCTCTCTAGTAATACCAAAGTTAAATTTTAAGTGTTCATTGAAATACCCTGTATAAGCTAGACCTACTTCTTTCATAAGATTTTTTATTTTCAAAGCTACAGAACTTGGTAAGACATCATGATGTCTAATTCTTTTCTTTGATCTTTTTATTAACCTTGCAATTTCTTTATGTTTCTTCTTAAGAATTAACCTTGCAAATTTTTCTAAACTATCACCTGTTATATAAACTTTGTAAGAATTATTATGTTTATCGTGTATGATTCTTGAAAATATGCCAAACCTTAGTAAGGCATCTTGGTAATCTTCAGCTAAGTTATGAGACGCTGTTCTATAACATACAGCTTCTTTTTCGATAGAGCCATCTCCCTCAAAAGCCGCATTAAGGAAATCTATTAAAACTTTTTTTTCTGCTGTAAAGAGTTTGGGTGGAATTCTCTTATTTCTTGCTTTCTGCATAACTTCAGGAAAGTTTTTACTCATGAATTCAAAAACGGGCAAAGATACCAAACGTTGTGTCCTGTTTCTTTTCGAATAATCTATAACATTTGTTTTAAATACTCTACTTATAGTATTTTGCATATCAGAAATTATAACAGGCGAGGTGTTTGATAAACCTATTTCTTTAGAGGAGCCTGAATATGAATAACCTTCACTCACGAAATAACCTAGAAACTTACCAACATCACTTGACATCTTAGTTGGAAGCAAGACTTTTTTTCTTCCCAAAGTCGTGGGCAGTTCAAATTCACAAGAAGATAGTGATAAAGGAAGGTATCGAGGAGCTGGTACAAAAGTGTTTGGTTTAACGTCTATAGCAGGTTTTGTTTTAATAGACTCTTCGTAAATAAAGACAGGATGTTCAGGTGTTACCAATATTTCCCTTCCATTAGAATATGTTATTTTCACAAACTTTTCAGGTGCTTTATGTCTGCTTACGCGTGTGATTTTTGTTTGAAATATTTTTTGCATATCAGTTGTGAGAATTGGAATGGAAATCCCATTAAGGGGCAAAATTTCACAATTAACACCTTTTATAACTTTATCTTTAAACCGATTGAACAAACTATTAACAAAGTCTCCAATTTTTACTTTTCTACCATCACCTAAAATGATTTCGAAATTTGGATGATAGCTTTGCTGTTCCATCGCTTCATGCAATGCTATTTGGTCAGTTTTTTCAACTTTTTCAAATTCATCTATAGCACAAAGGCTTCTGTTGCACATAACCAAAGCTCCAGCCTCCAAGACCCATCCACCTAAAAACTCTTCGTCTCTAACAACAGTAGCAGTTAGGCCAGCCGCAGTTACCCCCTTTCCTGAAACATATCTTCCCCTAGGAATCAGACTTGAAACAACCTTCATCAAAACGCTTTTCGCAGTCGAAGGATCACCAACTAATAAGATGTGAATATCCCCTCTTACTCTTGATTTGTCTTTTTGAATATGGGGCTCTCCACCAAAAAGTTGTAAAACTATAGCTTCCTTTATTTCTTCCAAACCATACAAACTAGGACCTATTGACCTAACAAGCTTATCATAAATTTCTACGTCTCTTGCCAACTCTAAAATTTTTTTCTCATCTTCTGGAGTTATCTCAAGTTCTTCCCATTCAACTTCTATACTTTCAACAGAATTTGCTTCTATATATATTTCTACTTGCCTTGACCTTGTTCCTTTTACTCTTTTTGGTAGTTCTTTAAGAATTCCAACAACTTTTATCCTATTTCCTGGGTCAGTTTTATTTTGCATTCTTGGTGAAGTTAAATCTTCTTTTAAAAATACCATTATCTCTGAAGGCCTTTCCCCAGAAACTATCTCAAAAGGCTCTTCTATAGCAATCCATCTAGCATCATACAATTTTTGCTTATTTTTAATAATTTTGAAACCTTTTCTATTCCCACATTCACATTCAATTGGTGTTTGAATTATTCTTTCGGTTTGAATAACTGTTAGTTCTCTTCCACATTCAGGGCAAGCAAAAACAACTTCAGAAACTTCAGGTCTTATCTCACTAGCTCTCTTTACTATTCCATCTACTGCTATTAGTTTTCCGATGTGCTCTGCCCTTATATTCCTTATTCTTATTTCCCTACTTTCTGGCAAGTTAAAAATTCTTATTCTTAGTTTCGGTTCTCCTGGTAAATCAATTTGCCTTATAGATTCTTCAGCCAACTCTAAAACTTCTTCAGGATTTTCAAGCAAGTAATCTGCTAGTTCAGGGTCAAAAACATCAAGAAGTGAAAAATCTATGTTAATAGATTTTTTTCCTTCATTTACAGCAGTTATCAATTCATTATAATATTCTTCCCTTAAGAATTCAACAAACTTTTCTAT
>JBBITC010000073.1:0-3848 GCA_037440965.1 Candidatus Aenigmatarchaeota archaeon
TGCTGATGATGGAATTAAAAAAATAAAAGAAATTCTTTTAGGATTGGAAAAGGAAGGAATAAAAGTTAAGTATATAAGCGCCCCTCGTTACAGAGTTGAAATAGAAGGGAAAAACCCAAAAATGCTTGAGAAAAAGCTAATTGAAAATTTGGAAAATTTGATGAAAGAAATCAAGAAGGTAGAAGGGGAAGGAAGTTACAGGCTAATAAAATGAAGATGAGAAAATGCAAAAATTGTAAAGAATATACTTTTAAGGAATTCTGCCCTAAGTGTAAAGAAAAGACTTTTTCACCCTCACCTCCTCCATACTCGCCAGAAGATAAGTATGGAAAATATAGAAGAAGTCTAAAAGCCAAATGATTTAAATATATTTGATAAAAAGAAAATTAATATGTGATAGCATGGCAACATGGATAAAAGAAATTGAAAAGCCAAAACTAAAGGATCCTTTATTCATAGAAGGGTTACCAGGAGTTGGAAACGTAGGAAGAATTGCTGCAGGCTATTTGGTAGAAGAGCTCAAAGCAAAAAAATTTGCAGAACTTTTCTCTTCCCATTTTATGCCTTTTGTTTTGTTGCACCAAAGCTCTGCTGTGCATGTTCTTAAAAATGAATTCTATTATTGGAAGGCAAAAGAAAAAAATCAAAGAGATTTGATAATCCTAATAGGGGATAGCCAAAGTGTTGATCCAGAAGGACATTATGAGATTGTTAACACAATCTTGGATTATCTAGAAAATTTTGGGGTAAAGGAAATAATAACCTTAGCTGGCTTAAGCATAGGAGAGATGATAGAAAAACCAAAAGTTATAGGTGCAGTAAGCGATGTTGAATTGATTAAGAAATATGAAAAGTATGGAATAGATTTTGAAGCTGGAAGTAAAGTTGGAACTATAGTCGGAGCTTCTGGTTTGATGATTGGACTTGGAAGAGTAAGGGGAATGAAAGGGGTTTGCTTGCTTGGTGAGACTGTAGGCTTTCCTATAATACCAGACCCAAAAAGTGCAGAATCCTTGCTTAGAGTTATAGTAAAAATATTGAATGTTAAAATAGACACTAGTAAGATAGAGAAAAAAGTAAAGGAGATGGAAGATTTTATAAAGAAGATTGAAGACGTACAAAAAAGAGCTTTAGGTCAATTTTTAAAACCAATAGAAAAACCAGGAAAAGAAGAAAAGCTTAGCTACATAGGTTAAAAAATGGCAACTAAACTTTTGATTCCTAGACAGCAATACTTGGCTTCTGGAATTCATATTGGGATGAAGCAAAAGACTAGAGATATGAAAGAGTTTATATACAAAGTTAGAGAAGATGGCCTGAGTGTTTTGAACTTGAGAAAAATTGATGAAAGAATAAGAGTTGCTGCAAAATTTTTGTCAAGACATGAAAAAATTTTAGTAGTTAGTAGAAAATCTCCTGTTCAAGAAGGAATGAAAAAATTTTCTGAAATTATAGGGGCAAAACTGATTCTTGGTAGGTTTATGCCAGGAACTTTAACAAACCCTTCTTACAAGGAATATTTTGAAGCGGAAATTGTTTTTATTTTTGACCCATTAATAGATTATCAGGCTCTGAGGGAAGCTGTAAAGGCAAGAATTCCTGTAGTTGCAGTTTGCGATACAATAAATGAAACAAAAAATATTGATTTAATTATTCCTGCAAACAATAAAGGTAAAAAAGCTTTGGCAACACTTTTATGGCTTTTGGCAAAAGAAATTTTGAAAGAAAGAAAAGAGATAAAAGCTGATTCAGAATTCAAGTATAAAGTTGAAGATTTTTCAAAATGATTTAAACTTTAAGAACTTCTATACCGTTTTCTCTTATCACAAAAGGATGAATTAGAGTCGAGTGTTTGCTTCTTCTCATTTTTCTTATGGTTAAAGTTCTTTGATATTCTTTAGCTATATAGACAAAATCAAGTTTAATTATAGTGTCGACAACAAATTCTAAAAACTCTAACCTACTCATTCCCATATCCGACTCTGGAACTTCTGAGATAAAAATTGAAGTAACACCTCTTTCTTTCAGAGAATCAACAAGAGAAACAACCTCTGACCTTATCATATACTTGTCCTTAAACATCATTTCTATTGCAGAAATAGAATCTATAATAACTCTTTTTGCTTTGATTTTATCAACAGCTTCAAGAATTTTTTGGACAATTTGATAAAAACCCATGGATAAAACTTCTTTCTTTTCAACAGGATGCCAAATTCTTTTCACTCTTAAAGGAAGCCATAGAAGCTTATTCTTTTTTTCAAAAGTTTCGAAATTCCAACCAAAAGTTTCTTCTACGTCTTTCTTTATATCTTCAACTCTTTCTTCAAAAGTTACATAAACACAAGGTTCGTTCTTAAGTAAACCATCGTATAAGAATTGAGTAGAAAAAAGAGTTTTTCCACTTCCTGTTTTACCACTAACCATTATAGAAGAAGAGCGAATAAAACCTCCTCCAATTAGCTCGTCTAAACCTTTAATTCCTGAAGGAATTCTTTCGGCCATAATATTATTTTCTTTTCTCTTATTTTTAAGTTTAGAAAAAGTTTATAAGTTCTTGATTTGATAAAAAATATAGGCGAGCTAGCTGGGTAGCTTCGCTTTGCTGTAAAAGGCAAAGTGAGGAAGTTCCCTCCATCCCTTAAGGCGCTACTTAAGTAGCAGGCTGAGAAGCCTCTGTCAGAATCAGAAACGAAACCTCTAGCTTCGCTAACTTTGAGGCATAGCTGAGTTGAAGCTAAGAGGATGAAACGGTCTGATAGGCCTGGGATGCAAGTTTAAAACGCTTAGACAAATGCTACCAAAACAGAAGAGGGGCTATAGCTAGCACGCCTTTCATTTTTAAAGGCTAGCTTGAATAAAAATAAATTTTTTTAATTTTTTAACAAAAACTTTATTAGTTAATCTTTTAAACTTATTTAAATGAGCTATTCGCTAATTGGAATATTTTACGACTTTGATGGAACTTTAGTGGATTCACATAGCTATATTAGAGAGACTTATCGTGAGCTCTGTTATGCAGCAGGAATAAAGCCAAGCTTAAGTAGCAGAATTTTAGAGAGAGTTGGTCATAACTGGAAAAAGTTTTTAAGAAGAAAAAATTTAGATCCAGAAAGAGCAGAGGAAATTTACAGAACAAAGATAGAAAAAATTAAGGTTTTTCCTGAAGTCAAAAAAATTTTAAAGTATAATAAAAAACACGAAAAGATTCAAGGAATTGTCACTCATTCTCCTTATATTGTAGTTGAAGAAATTTTGAAGAAAAACAAAATTAAAAAATTGATAGATGGAATCGTAACTTGGGATAATATAGAAGAAAAAAAATTAAGACCAAAACCAGAACCAGATACTTTACTTTGTTTAGCAAGAGACTTAAACTTAGAAACTAAGAATTGCCTCTACATAGGGAACAGTAAAGAGGATATAATCGCAGGAAGAAAAGCTGGGATGCTAACATTAGGGGTTTCTTATAATAAAGATATAATCAACCTAATAACAGCAAAGCCACATCTTGGAATAATAACATCACCACATCAACTTTATATATATTTCACGCGCCTTATTTTTTAGTATGAAAAGAAAAAAATTGAATGAAATTGATTTTATAAATGCCCATGGTACTGCAACCCCTGAAAATGATATAACAGAAGGAAAAGTAATAAAAAGGCTATTTCCAGAAGGAATTAAGTTTTTATCAACAAAGGGTTATACGGGACATACATTAGGTGCAGCAGGGGCAATTGAGGCAATTTTTGCAATAATGGCATTAAAAGAAGAGAAAATTATGAAAAACATTGGTTTTGATGAAATGGACCCTGAAATTGATTTAATTCCAGTTATAAAAGAAGAAA
>JBBITC010000074.1:0-3845 GCA_037440965.1 Candidatus Aenigmatarchaeota archaeon
TTGATTAAAGAAAATAATTACGGGAATTGAAAAACTCATTTCTTCCTTAAGGGCATCTTTTTTTGAAAACCCACTATCTCCAAACTCCCAAGTTTTTGGTTTTATTTCAAGTGTAGTTTTTTCTCCAGTTATAGATAAAAGTTCTTCGCAGGTACTTGCATCAAAAAACTTTCCACCTGTTTCTTCTGCAATTTTTTGAAGTGTAGTTTTATCTGCGTCACTGCCAAAAGCTATTGTATAGATAGGAATTCCTGCATCAGCATAAAGTTTTGCTTTTTCCACAGGGTCACCTGACGACCAACAAGTTTCCTGACCATCTGTTAAAAGAACCACTGCCTCTATTCCATTATCTTTAGTATAATCAAAAGCTTCTTCTAAAACTCCAGCTATAGGCGTGCCATCAATAGCACCTAACTTTGGTTTAATGGTATTTTTAATATTTTCTCTTACAACACTTCCATCCAACTTTGTCAAATCTAAAATTCTTTCGGATTCGCAATAACCAAAACCATACCTATAAATAGAAATTTCGCTATCATCACTCATAAGATTAATGAAACCTATATCATAACATAAATTAATTGAATCTAAAGAAATTCCACCTAAAAAGAGTGCAAGACATTGAAATTTTTTTACATCTTTACCACAATACGTTCCACTTTGGCCATTCATGCTTCCAGAGACATCTGCCATAAATAGAACTTTTTTTCCATTTATTATCTTAAGGATTTTGTCAAAAACTCCACCTCCAGAAATTACTTCTAGAGATGAAATATTAAGTGGGAGTGCTCTTACCTCTATTCTATAACCAAAATCAAAGTCTCTTGCACATTCAGGCTGAATACTATCAAAATTTAATGAAAAATAATCAAGTTTTTTAGCGTCAAGGATTCGATGTGAAGTAAGCGGGACTTCAACATTTTCAATCTTACCACTTTCTTCGTATGCCAAGCATGAAGCTGAAGAAGATAAAACTTCAAGTATATTTAAAGCCTTTTGTCTCATTTCTAAAGTTTTTTCTTGTCCAGAAGAAGCAAGGAAAAGTGAGGTAATCTGATTTAATACTATTGCTATAACAATTAATACAAGAATTAGATAAAGTCCTTTTATCAGAAAGCTTATTTGGGCTTTCATTCTTTTACCACCTTTAACTTTCTGATAAAAAGAAAAACTAAAACAAAAATTATGCAAACAATTAAGCCATAAACAATTAAAGAAATATCAAAAGGTTTTTTAAAGCAATCTTGAGGGCAGTTTATCTCATCTTCTTCAAAATTTTTTTCACAAACTCTATTACCACAATGGCAATCCAAAAGGCATAGGTATGGAGTTTCGCCTTTTTCTGGCTCGCAAAGGCCATTAAGAGAACACAAATAGGCAGAAAGATCCGTACTATAAATTACTTTGTTATTATGTAGAACATCAATATACTTGGAAGTGTTTTTCCATTCAACTCTTAAATAACCTAAAGAACTGTCTGTTTCCCTACCTCCTATAAAGTCAAATATATAGAACATTACTGGTAAATTCAGAGAGTACAGAGTTTGATTTTTAAAATCTTTTATTAACATTTTATATTCTTCTGAAGAGGATTTTGGTATAAAAACTGTAGAATCGATAACTCTTACATTTAAACTTGCTGTATCATTCTTGAAAATAATATAATCAATACTTAATACTTGTAAAGCCTTGGCTGAAGGAAAAAGTAAAACTATGAATAAAATTAAAACTAATTTTTTATTCACAATACCCTGCCTCCTTCAATTTTGATTTTATAAAATTATAAGCATTTGAATCAAATTTATTTGGATAACCTACCATTCCACTACAAGTTTTAGTTAACGGATTATAGAATTCTATATTTCCACCTCCACCCATTATACAAGTTTCATATGGAGGGCCAGTAGCTGACATTTTATCACCACAAGTTCCACTTATACATGGAGTATTATCTATACTACAATCTTTGTCACACTCGTTAGGACGTCCAATTCCTGTATTAAGAGGATAAGGATTTCCACAACCAGAATAAGGAAGATTTTCATTAAAATAAGGAAAAGTAAATGTGCCAAAGTTTAAATTTTGATCTTCCCAAGTACTTTTTGAGTATTCATCACATAATTTAAGTTGATGTCCAATTTCATGTGAAATACAATATTCGTCTAACTCTTCTGGTAAACCACCAAAACAAATTACAAATGGGAAGGGAGGAACTGCATAGCCATTGCATATATTATCATCATTAAAAGCTGCTATAAGGTCAAAATCTGTTATACCTGCATTTTCAACACATTCTTTAACCTGAACTGGACATGTTCTGGCATTATCTAAATCAGTACAATGACAATTAAGGTTCAGAGAAGTAACTTCAATTGAATCTGGGCATTCTCTAAATGGACTAACTGAAATAAATCTTTCTAGTCTATCTTTAGCTCTTGTTATATAAGCATTCATATTTTCATAATTAACAGCAACTGTAACTATTTTAAAAATTTTTAGTTTCTTGCATTCTGTAGCATATTCATCTTCACTCATACATCTTGGCTCACCATTTACAGGATTTTCACACCATCTCGGCTTATCTAAAGGACAGCAATGCTTTTCTGAACAAATTGGTTTATCTAAAGGACAGCAAGGAATTCCCAAAGAATCTCGAGGTGCCTCTGAAGGACTTGCACCAACGCACTTTCTATCATCAGGACATATCGGGAGTTCATCACATTTATTAGAAGAATTGCAATAACCAGAACAACAAAGTAAAGAATTTGAACATACTTCACCATTTTGCAAACATTTGCAAAAAATTGCAATTTCATCCTTTTCTTTCAAAAAATAAATTTTTTCACAATCTTCAAATTGATTACTAGCCATAGAAAAACTCTTTGAAAATGATACTGAAGTTTTTGAAACTTTATCAAAAATAAAAATAGTATTATTTTTGATTTCAAACTTGTAACTTTTAATTATTGGTTCATAAACAAATCTTGTACTTCCTGTTGTAGAAAAAGATTTATCAATAATTGAATTAACATCCTTACTAAATGAAAAAACTGTTTCTTCCTTTGAAATTTTTTGTTGAGCAAGAAAAATTGTAACTAATTGAAAAATTATTATTCCAACAGAGATTAAAACTCCTATTGTAAGAACAAACTCTGAAACAGCTATAGCTTTCATAAAATCACTCCGCATAAACATTAACAGCTGCGTTATCAACTTTTTTAATATTTAGGACGAATTCTCTTGTTCTTGGCTTTCCAAGTATTTTATTAACCATCATCCATATATCTTCGTTTTCTGGTAAAACTCCTATGTATGGCATGCTAACGTTGCAAAACATAATCTCTGGAGCTTCTGGTAAACATCTTATATATTGTTCGTCCTTAAATTGCAAGCAAAGTTTAAAGCCAGATGTCATATTTTGATTTTTAATCAAATCAACAACTGTTGGTAAAACTTTAGTTAAGTTTGTTGTGTATATAACTCTAGTATTAAAACCGAAAGTATATTTTTTTGTTAAAGAATTATTTACTTCACCCAAACAGGCTGATTGGATATCAGTAAAAAGGTCAGAAAATTGAGAAAGTGTATGCTGTTTTTGTGAAAAAACAATAGCTGAAGAGATTAAATGATAAGCTATGGCTAAAATTAAAATGCTAATTGCGATTCCTCCGACAACATAAACCCATACATCTGGCATTAATTAAAATTTGTTTTTTAAATTTATGGGCATTCTCCTGTATAGCCAGAAGCTATCCACCAGTATGACTCATTATAACCTGTAGTCTTATCTTCAAAAGAGCAAGTTCCTGGATTAATATCCCTTCTTATCATTTTAATTGCATCCT
>JBBITC010000075.1:0-3736 GCA_037440965.1 Candidatus Aenigmatarchaeota archaeon
TATCATTTTAATTGCATCCTCTTTTGAAATATAGCCAAGAGTTAGGTTGTAATAATTACAAAGCAAGCTTAAGCAATTTTTAGCAGAAAGTTGAAAATTTCCACATCTACAATCAGGATAAACGTGAAAACAATAAATTCCATCCTCACAAAGAGGGATTCCTTCAACCAAATTACCAACATTTCTTTCCATTTTTTTACCATTCCAGTTAACGTCAATCTCTACTTTTTTCTCACAAAAGTTTTTTCCCGCAACTTCGTCACAAGTTTGCTTGTAATTATCACATAGCTGTCTGCAAAGTAAGTAGGCTTGTTGATAACCTTCTGCATCACTCAATTGCTTTACTGGCTCCAATATTGGTGTAACTGTAACATATTGAGAAATTAACCTTATAACAACTAAAGTTACAACAATCATTATAAATAAAAGAAAAACTATTTCTAACGCAGTCATTCCTTTTGACATCAATTAATTTTTCTTTTTTTGAATATTTAATACTTAGCACTTGATTGAAATGTTATACTTTATAAAATCATATTCTATAAAAACTGATGTTGCAGAAGGATTTTGACATTCAAATTCGCAGTTTGGATGAGAAAAAGAAGCTAGAGAAATTGAACCGTTAATAATATAGCAAAGGCAATTCTGCTTTAAGTTTATTTCACCAGTTTTATGCCAGCAAAAATCACAATATTTTCTTAAATTATTTTCATTTATTTCTTCACTAACTAGCTGAGTTTCACACTTTTTTTCTTCTTCACAAGGAGGAAAAAAGCAAGGGAGTTTGATTGAACTTGCTAAATGCTGAAGGTTAAAAATTATTCCTATTATAACTAAAACTGCGATAATAAGAATGAAAACCTTAAAAATTAGCTCTAAAGCCATTTCTGCCATCAAACCACTTCAATTAATTTACTTGTCGCATTATAATAAATTCCTATAGATTTTGGCATCTCTATATCTCCAACCTTCCAGTCTATTATATCCCTATAGTCTGGAGGTAATTGATAGGTTACATTATCCTTCATAACCTTGTTATCAACTCTTTTCAAAACAATTTCATAGCAAGTTTTATCAGTTTCAAGCTCAATTTTTGCTGTAATGCTCCAGCAAGCTAAAGAATATTCAGCAATTTTTCTTGATATATAATTTACATCACCACTTTCTATTATTATTGTTTGAAAAGTTTGAGGGATTTCACAAAATTCTGGTAAAGAAGGTTTTAAGGCACTTGGTAAAGGGAGGAAAGAATTCAAACCAGAAAGAAAATTGCAGTAAATTTTTCTTAAAGAAGGGGAAATTTGTAAACCTATATAAGTTATTAGCAAGGCAATTGCTACTATAGCTATCAAAATGTAAGCTATTGTGCTTAAGGCAATACCTTTCATTCAAACTCAACCAAGCTTATTTCTTGTCCTGTATAATTATACCTAACTTTAATCGTATAATTGTAATCTTTTTCCAAAAAATCAAAGTAAGCTTTTACTGGAATTGGAAAAAATCCTTCTATTTCACTTTTCTCAATTCTTTCAGAAGTTTTTATCCTAACAATATAACAATCCTCGTTGTAAATATCCTTTCCAAAATCATGCTTGCTCCAGCAATTTTCAACACAAGCTTTTAAAGAAGATAATACTTGATAACTACTTCCACCTAAAAATTCTTCACATTTTTTTGTTTGAGTTTGATATAAAATTGAAATGTAAACATAAACTGCAAAAACTGCTACTAAAATTAAAATTATGCTAATCAAAATCTTCCCAACTTCCATTTAACTCAACTCCATCGAAATTCCTAAAGTGTAAAAAATCAATAACCCTAGGAAAGAAACAACCCCATAAATTAAAATAGCTGTTATTAAAGTTTTTCCTATTGTATAATCTCTTGCAACTTTATCAAAACCATTTTCTATTCCACTTAAAAGCATAGCAAGTAAAGCTACTGTCTCAACTGTATAAATGCCTATGGCTGCTTGAAGAACTGTAAGGGGAACTAATGTTCTAAAACTACCTATTAAACTTTCTATAAGGTTTTCTCCCCCCATCACAACCCCTAAGCCTAAGCTTCTTTCCAATTCTGCAAGCCTATCAGCCAATATTCTCAAAACATTTATTATGAAAATTGTTAAAGAGCCAATAATTCCACAAATCAAAGGAACAACAAAGCTTGCCTGAAGCCTTATTGCTGACCTAGTGTTTTCAAGAAGCTCTCTTATTTTTAGCTCGATCGCATGAACATTATCTAAATAGTTTGCAATCGTTCTTGCTATCATCCCTAGTAAAACAGTACTTTTTTCAGAAGCATCAGACAAAACCTTCATTATATCTTCTATTAAACGAGAGGGGTAATACCTCAAAATTCCTTGCTTTTCATCGAACAAAGCCTTTCTGAAAGTCATTCCAAAATTTCTTATGTTTATTAAAAGTCTTGTCAAGAAAGAATGAATTGCCCTTTTCTTCATCCCAAGCTTTTGGTATTCTTCCAAGCTTTTGTTTATAGCAACTTCTATAGGCATACCTTCTGATAAAAAGTTTCCTAGAGTAATTAAACCTGTTCTAAACTCATCCTCTATGTTTTTAATCTCATTTCTTATCTTAATTCTTTGAAAGCTTCTCAAGTAAAAATAAGATATTACCATGGCAGCAAAGCCTGCAGTTATTGAAAAGGTTGAAGCTAAGTTTTCGATGCTCATTTCTGCTTCTTTTTTCAAAATAGCTTCTTTTTCTGTTTCTGTAGCTAAGGAAAGGGAAGTATAAAGGTCAACAAAATGTAAAATACCATAAAGCATTATAAGGATACCCAATAAAATTGAGAGAAAAATTATTGGAATGTAAATGTTAGTTTTTCCAAATTTTAAAACAAAGAAATTTTCTCTTGGCAATTCAGGATGTTTTGAAATGTCTGGTGAAATAAAGGCTCCAGGTCTTTTCTTTAATATTCTATAAATGAAGAAAAGGTTTAGCAAAGGTAAAAGAACTGTATAACCTAAAATTAGTTGAGAAACATTTACTTGCTGGCGAAGGAAAATTGCAACCATGGGAAACATAACTATTCCTAAAGCAGGAAGCATTATTCCAAAAAGATGAATTAGCATTAGTGGCGATGAAATTTCCTCAACATAAAGCTTCATTCTTTCATGCGTAGAATCAAGTATATAACTCAAGGCTTTTCTTAAGGTTGCTTCCCTTCTTTCTTCTGTTGTTTCCCTTAAAGTTCCGTACAATAAGTTTAAAGATCTAACAAAATCTTCGTTCCAAACCGCCCATTTTGGCATGTATTTGCTTAAGGCTTCCTCGACTGTGGTATATTTCCCAACTTGCAAATCCCACATTGCCTTTTTAATATCGTTTGTTATTGGTCCGCTTATGTGAGAAAGAGCAAAATTTATTGCTCCTTCAAAGGTTGGGTTGAGCTTAAGGTAAATTATCATGTACAAAATTATTTTTATCGATTCATCTCCTGCCTGAATTCTAATAACCTGAGAAAGAAAAGAAGGATATGTTAAAATATACCAAAAGATTACAAAAGGTAAAACTGATAAGAAAATTAAAGTTACAAAATCCTGAATTAAAAAAGAGAATAAAACAAAAGCTATAAAAGAAAGAATAAGAGCAAGAATTGAAGAAGAAAAAATCCCTTCTGGGCTTACGTTAAGAGAAGAAAAGGCAATATCTGTTGTTAGCTTTTCCTTAAGTTTTTTTGGGACTTTAATTTTTAATTTTTCCCCAAACTTGCA
>JBBITC010000076.1:0-3709 GCA_037440965.1 Candidatus Aenigmatarchaeota archaeon
CTTTTTATTAAAAGCTTTTGCTATTTCACTCAAAACATTAAAACAAAGTATTGTATCTGCATCAACAAACAAAAGAATTTCCCCCTTTGCAATCTTTGCTCCAGCATTTCTTCCTACTGCTATCCCTCTTTTTTCTGTTATAATCACTTTATCAGCATACTTTTTTGCAATTTCAACAGTCCTATCTTTACTTTTTCCGTCTGCTACTATTATTTCATAATTTCCTTTATAATCCTGATTTCTTATTGATTTTAAACAATTCTCTATAAGCTTTTCCTCGTTTAGTGTGGGGATTATTACTGAAATAAATGGAAGCTTCATGTTTTTTAAATTTTTTTTGGAAATATAAAAAATTAATCTTTTAGCATAAATTCTTCAATCCTGTCCTTTGCTTTTTCTCTATTTTCTTGATGTTTTTTAAGAAAGTTGTTCAAAACTTCTATTGTTATTTCTTTTAGTTCACCTGTTAGCATTCTTCCAGACCTATAATCTTCATAAATTTGTTTAAGCTTTTTTGAATCTTCAAGATAGAATGTTAAATATTGATAAGAAACGTCTATTTCAGGAATACCACCTTTTTTTCTATGTTCTTCTACCGTTTCTCTTCCACCAGAGAACGCAAATTTTATAATTTTTGTCCTAACTTTTTCTGGGGTATCTGTTGTGAATATTGCAGTATTCTCTATCGAAGTTGACATTTTTCCTCCTTCTGTTAAGCTTGGCAAAAATTTACAAAGTATTGTGGATGGTTTTGGGAAACCAAGTTTTGATGCAATATCACGAGTAAGCCTGAAATGTACGTCTTGATCTACAGCACAAGGAATTAAACAATAAGTTGGCTTATTTTCAAATATACTTGGTAAAAATGCAGGAACAGATTGCATGCAAGTATAAAATATTTGACCCAAGTTATTAGAGTCCTTAAAACCAAAAAGAGCTTTAACAGTAGATAAAGTAACTTTCTTAGCAATTTCACACGCATACTTATACAAATGGCCTGCATACTCTGTATCCAAAAATATTTTTGTTTTTTTTGGGTCAAAGCCTGCCGCTATTATGTCTAAAATATTTTCATAAGCCCATTTTTTTGTGTCTTCTAAACTTAGTTCAGCCTTAAAGAAAAATTTTTCTTCATCTGGAATTTGGAATAAAAGCATAGAATTAAAATTGTCTTGGATCCATTTTGCAAAAATCCATGGCACTAAATGGCCAAGATGTACAGGGCCTGAAGGTGCTCTTCCTGTGTAAAGATAAAACTTATTTCCCTTTTCGTATTCTCTTAAAATTAAATCAAAGTACTTGTGGGCAAAAAAAATTTTTCTTTCAAGAAAATAATGAAGTTTGCCAGTATGTTTTTTAAGTTGGCTTAAAATCTTTTCATCTAAAATTTCTACTCCAAATTTTTTAACTAATTTGTCATAATCTACTTTTCCTTTAACTTCCCATGGAGTTACGATAAATTCTTTCATATTATAAATTTGAAAGCTTTTTAAGAATAAATGTATATTTATTTTCAATTGGTGATAGTGTGGCAGTATTCAAGTTTGTAATAGCAGACCCAGAAACAAGAAAAACTTATCAAATAGAGGTAGACCAAAGTAAAGCTTTAGGGTTGATAGGAAAGAAAATTGGTGATGAATTTAACGGCGATATTATAGACTTAACAGGATATACTTTAAAGATTACTGGTGGAACTGATAAAGATGGTTTTCCCATGCACCCAAAAGTTAAAGGAATGGGGAAAAAAAGAGTTTTGCTTTTTTCCCCTCCTTGCTTCCATCCTGTGAAAGAAGGTGAAAGAAGGAGGAAAACTGTAAGAGGGAATACTATTAGCGAAGATATAGCTCAAATTAATTGCAAGATAGTTAAGAAAGGTGAAAGACCAATAGAAGAACTAGTTCCTGTCAAACAAAAGGAAGCTAAAGTAAGTGAAGCTAAAACTGAGAAAAAAGAAGGAGGTGGAGAAAGTAAAGGATGAAAAGCTTATACCAGAAGTTAACATAGGCTTAGTAGGTCATGTTGCCCATGGAAAAACAACCTTAACAGAAGCTTTAACTGGAAAGCTGACTTTAACCCATTCTGAAGAACTTAAAAGAGGAATAACTATTAGGTTAGGTTATGCTGATGCTACTTTTTATAAATGTATAAAGTGTGGAAGATATTGTACAAGTGAAAAATGTCCTTACTGCTTTTCTGATTGTGAAATTTTAAGGACTGTTAGTTTTGTTGACGCTCCTGGTCATGAAACTCTAATGGCAACTGTTTTGACTGCTACCTGCCTTATGGACGGAGCTTTATTGGTTATAGCTGCAAATGAGAGATGCCCTCAACCTCAAACTAGAGAGCATCTGGCTGCTTTGGAAGTAGCAGGAATAAAAAATGTTGTTATAATTCAGAATAAGATTGATTTGGTCACAAAAGAAAGAGCTTTGGAAAGTTATAAAGAAATTAAAGATTTTGTTAAAGGGACAATTCTTGAAAACTCTCCTGTAATTCCAGTTTCTGCTCAACAAAGAACAAATATAGATTTAGTTATTCAAACAATAGAAGAAAAAATTCCAACTCCTAAAAGGGAAGAAGGAAAGGATTTAAGAATGCTTGTTGCAAGAAGTTTTGATGTTAATAAGCCCGGAACAGAGATAAAAAAACTTTTGGGAGGAGTTTTGGGTGGTTCGATAATTCAAGGCAAGTTAAAAGTTGGTGATGAGATAGAAATCAAGCCAGGAATAAAAGTTGGAGGAAAGTATAAAAGTTTGATTACTAAAGTGGAAGGGTTGCAAAAAGCAAAAAAAGATTTGAAAGAAGCAGGACCAGGAGGTTTAGTTGGGGTGTTAACAACTCTTGATCCTTCTTTAACAAAATCTGACTCTTTAGTAGGAAATGTTGTTGGTTTGCCAGGAAAGCTAGAAGAGGCCAAAGATACCTTAGAAATTCAAGTAAAACTTTTTGAAAGGCTTGTTGGCGCAAAAGAGCTTAAAGAAATAGCTCCTATTAAAGTTAAGGAAGAACTTTTGATCAATGTCGGGACTGCAAGAACTTTAGGGATAGTTAATTCAATAAAAAAGGAAATAGTTGAGTTAAAACTTAAGATTCCTGTTTATGCAGAAAAAAATGAAAGAGTTGTTATTTCAAGACAATTTTCTGGAAGATGGAGATTAATAGGTTATGGAAATGTGGTTTAAAGACAGCTAACTTCTGCTGTAATCGGAAAACCACCCATTTTTGGTGTAAAAGTGTAAACACAATATCTTGGGGTTCCTGAGCTTGTGCAATTATCTTTATATTGCTCGGTTTGGCCTGGCTGTATAGTTATTGTTGAAATATCTGCTACATCTCCAGCAGGTGCAGTTTGTTTAACTTCTACAGTTTGGTTTACAGTACCAAAATTTCTTATAAGTATCACTACTCTATCATTTACATTATCTACTTCTATACAATTGGTAGGAGGAACTAATTCTATTCCTTGGCTTGCTCTTCCCCACCATCCAAATATAAAGCCTGCTGCCATTCCTATTAATGCTAAAGTTATTAATAGCAAAAGAATTGTTGCAAGTACAGTAGAGATTCCTTTCATGCTCTCTTATAAAATTTAAGGAATCTTTATTTAAATGTTTTACTTCTAAAAGATTATGAAAAAAATAATATTTGACACAAATTTTTTAATCGACTGCTTTAAGTTTAAAATCGAGTTTTTAAAGGAAATAGAAGA
>JBBITC010000077.1:0-3598 GCA_037440965.1 Candidatus Aenigmatarchaeota archaeon
CTGAAAGAAAGAGGATGACAACTGTTCATTTAGTAGATGATAAAAAATTTGCTTATGTTAAAGGTGCGCCTGAAGTAATTCTTGAAAGATGTGATTATATAATTAAAGATGACAAAGCTGAGAAGCTGGATGAAAAAGAAAAGAAGAAGATTTTAGAAATTAATGAAAAAATGGCAAGCGAAGCTTTGCGTGTTTTAGGTTTTGCTTTTAAAGAAGTGAAAGAAAAGTTTGACGATGAAAATGTGGAAAAAGGCTTAACTTTTGTTGGTTTAATGGGAATGATTGATCCACCAAGAGAAGAAGCAAAAGAAGCTAATAAAAAATGTCAGGAAGCAGGAATAAAAACAATAATGATTACCGGAGACCATAAGCTTACTGCTGTGGCTATAGCAAAAGAAATTGGAATGTTTAATGATAGCGAGAATGTAAAAGTTCTGACTGGAGAAGAGCTGGATAAGCTTAGCGATGAAGAATTTGAAAAAATTGTTGAAGATGTAAGGGTTTATGCAAGAGTTTCACCTGAACATAAGCTTAAAATAGTAAAAGCGTTAAAGAAAAAGAGTCATATTGTTGCAATGACCGGAGATGGGGTTAATGATGCTCCTGCTTTAAAGCAAGCTGATATAGGAATTGCAATGGGAATAACTGGAACAGATGTTACGAAAGAAGCTTCTGATATGGTTTTAGCAGACGATAACTTTGCAACTATAGTTAAGGCAGTAGAAGGAGGAAGAGGAATTTATGATAATATAAGGAAGTTTTGTTTCTTTTTACTAAGATGCAATTTTGATGAGTTAGGAATAATTGGAATTTTTGCTCTACTAGGATTACCTTTACCTTTAAACGCTGCCATGATACTGTGGATTAATTTAGTTACAGATGGAGGTCCAGCAATAGCTTTAAGTATGGACCCACCAGAAGAGGATTTGATGAAAAGGAAACCAAGAGACCCAAAGCAAGGAATTTTACACGGAAGGTTTGCTCAAGTTCTTGCTTCGTTCATAACTCAATTCTTTGGTACAGCTTTTGTTTTCTGCTTATCTTATTATATTTGGCATGAACCTTTAGAGGAGGCGATGACAATGGCATTTATGCAGGCAACTTTCCAAGAGCTATTCACAGTTTTTAACTGTAGGTCAGAGAAAAGGTCAGTTTTTAGATACTCACCTTTAACAAACAAGTATCTGGTAATAGCAGTAATAGCTTCTTTTGCGCTATCTCTAATGCTTTGCTATGTTCCAGTTTTTCAAATAATGTTTGGTACAGTTCCTCTTACAGTTCAAGATTTAATACTTGTTGGAGCAGTAAGCTCTCTTGGTTTGTTCATACTCCCAGAATTGCTTTATGGAAGAAAGGTTTGGAGATGGGTATAAAAAAGAATTTAATTATTTAAAAATATGATAAAATAGTGGTAAAATGTATAAGATTTTTACAGTTGAAGAAAGGATAAGAGTTCCTCCAACAAAATTGAGCATGAAAGTTAAGAATGCAGTAAGAGAAGCTATAGCAGAACAACTAGAAGGAACTTTTGACCCAAGATTAGGAATAATTCTTTCAGTGATTTCTGTTGAGGAAGTTGGCGAAGGAAAAATAGTTCCAGGAGACCCAGGAGTTCATTATGATACAAAGTTTAGACTCTTGACTTTTAAACCAGAAAATAACGAATTAATTTTTGGGGAAGTTATAGACAATACTGAGTTTGGTTCTTTTATTAGAATTGGTCCTTTAGACGGCTTAGTTCATATTTCCCAGCTTATGGACGATTTTGTTAGCTATGATTCTAAGAATGCAGTATTTCTTGGAAAAGAGACAAAAAGAACCCTGAAAGAAGGGGATAAAGTAAAAGCAAGAATAATTTCTGTTAGTTTAGGAATTGAGAATAAGATTGGATTAACGATGCGCCAGCCAGGATTAGGAAGTTTGGTTTGGTTGGAAGAAGAAAAGAAGAAAAAGAAGAAAGGGAAATAAATGGCAAAAAGGTTGCAAGTTTGCAGAAATTGTAGAAGATTTACAACAGAGCAATCTTGTCCTTATTGTAAATCAACAAATCTTTCAACAAGCTGGAAAGGTTTGGTTATAATTTTAAACCCAGAAAGTGAAGTTGCAAAAATTTTAAAAGTTGATGAAGCAGGAAAGTATGCTTTGTATGTAGGCTAAAAATATTTTCCATTCAAGAACTCTTTCTTACTTTTTAAGTATTCATAAGCACTTAAAGCTGCTTTAGCTCCTTCTCCTGCAGCTATAATTATTTGTTTCCAAGTGCAATCAGTGACATCGCCAGCTGCAAAAATTCCAGGAAAAGAAGTTCTGCAATCCTTATCAACTACTATTTCCTTTTTTTCATTTAACTTAACAGGCAAATCTATATCTGTTCCAGGTCTTAAGCCAATCAGAACAAAAATACCTTTAACATTAAGCTTAAACTTTTCATTTGTTTTTATATTTTGTACTTCAACGCTTTTAACAAAATTTCTTCCTTCTATTTTTGTTATTCTGCAGTTGTTAAAAATCTTGACATAAGAAAGTTTTTTTACTTTTTCTCTTGTTGCTTCATCCCCACCTAAATTTTCTGTTATATTAACAAGATAAATTTGCTTTGTGAATTTTGATAGTTGTAAAACTGCGTCTAAGGCAGAATTCCCCCCTCCTACTACAACTACTGGCAAGTCTTTGAAAACTGGTGCATCGCAAATAGCACAATAGCTTACTCCTCTTCCTATGAATTCTTCCTCTCCTGGAACGTTCAAGTGTAAAGGAACTTTTCCTGCTGCTATTATCACAGTATTAGCTAAATAGTTGTTCCTGTTAGTTTCGACAAGAAATATTTCATCCTTTGGCTTAACTGCCCTTACTTCTTCATATTTAACCTCAATATCAAATGCTTTTACATGTTCTTCAAATTTTTTGACAAATTCTGGACCAGTTATTAATCTATAACCAAGATAATTTTCTATCGAAGATGAAAGGGCTGCCTGTCCTCCTAAATCCTTTGAGATTACAAGAATGTCTAATTTTTTTCTTGCTAAATAAATGCTAGCAGTTATTCCCGCAGGGCCTGCCCCAACTATTACAACATCATAAGGAACTATAGAACCTATCATAAAATTAATTTTCTTAAGTTAGATAATAAAATTAATCTTATGAAGGCTTTGTTTATCCTTAGAGCTCAACCCTTGCATAAGGGCCATTTGTATGCCATAAAAAATGCTAAGAAGAAATTTGAGCTTATAATAGGGATAGGAAGCTCTAACATAAACAATACTTTTGAAAATCCTTTTACTTTTAAGGAAAGGAAGAAAATGCTTGAGCTTGCTGGATTAAAAAATAAAATAGTTCCTATTCCCGACGTGGGAAATTGCGAGAAATGGACAAGTCAAATTTTGAAAAAATTAGATTTTGATTTTGTAATTTCTGGGAATAGATGGGTGAAAGAATGTTTTGAAGGAAAGAAAGATGTTATCGAGCCAAACTTTTTAAAACCAGAAAAGTATAAAGCAAGTTTTATTAGGGAAAAAATTGTAAAAGGAGAAAAATGGGAACATTTGGTTCCAAAAGAGATTGTAAGCTATATCAAAAAGATAAAAGGAGAGGAAAGAAT
>JBBITC010000078.1:0-3596 GCA_037440965.1 Candidatus Aenigmatarchaeota archaeon
TTCTTAGCTATAGCTCTAAGCTTATTTTCTATCATTTTCAACCCAATCAAGCAAAGTTTTTTTCTTACTTTTTTCTTTCATGTCATACAAAATTCCTTTCACTTCCAATAAAATCTCCAATCTCTAGAGCTCATTAATTATTGTTTAAGTCTTTTAAGATAGATAACTTGCTTTTTTCTTAAACCAGAAACTATTTTTCCTTAGGTTTTAAGAATTTTTGAATTTCAATTATTTTTAAATAAAGTTTTTAAGCCAAATGAGTTCTATTTTGTTTATTTAGCCTAGAATGAGCTCTATTTTTCTTTTTCAACTGAATTCATCGGAACGGACCTTCCGAAAATCTAGTATATAAAAATACCTTAAGATATATTTTGGAAAAATAAAGAGTGATAAAAATGTTAAAGGAATTTGATTTGTTTAGACTTCACATACCAGAGGAAGATTTCACACCTAGAAGATGGATACTGGTAAGAGGAGATGATTTAAATAGTAAAGTAAAAGAAATTATTAATGAAATAAGAGCTGTCAATTACAAAACTTATGATATTGTAAATGCTTTAGCTAAAAGTCTTCAAACTACTAGTAGGACTATTTTTAGGCATTTAAATGGAGGATGGATAGGTTTACCCATATTAATTGAGTTAATTAATTTTTGGCGAAAAGTTTTAAACAAATGTCATTTTGAAGTAGCCAAAAAGAAAATGGAATTACAAAAATGTATTTTTGAGTTAAGAGCTAATGGAGGGTCTGATGTCGAAATAATAAAAGCCGTTAAGAGGCTCTCAGAAGAATTGGCTGAAATAGCTGGTGCTCACGCTGCTGATGGTACAATTGTACTAAAAGTAATATTGAGTTCTGTTAATAAAGGAAAACTTGTAAGTTTTCTTAATTTATTAAAAGCAAAGTTAAAAAATAAAAAAATTACAACAAATATAAGGAAAAAAGAAAGCTATATGACAAGGATTTTTATTTCATCCGAAGAGTATAAAGAGCTCTATCAGCTTTGGAAATATAATAAAAATGATATTAAATTGAAATTAGAGTATAATTTTTCAATTGTTGATGAAGATAAAAAATCTGTTGAAGCAATCGCAAAAAGAATATCTAAAATCTTTGGTATCAAAAGTAAAAATGTGATTAGAAGTGGTAAGGATGAGAATTCTTGGGAAATTAGTTATCTTAATAAAATTATTCTTAGATATCTTCATGTATTCTTTGAGTTTGACTATGGTTCTAAATCGCATAATGTAGATATGCCGGAAATTATAAGAACTGCACCTTTTAAATATAGAAAAGCTTTTGTTAGAGGTGCAATAACATTTGATGGTTCTGTCAATATTAAATGCATTTATTTTGGTGTTAAAAGTAAGAAATTCAGAGATTCGGTGGCATATGTTCTTAAGAGCGATGGTCTTACTATAAATTTAAATGTAAATCCCAAAGACCGTTGGGAACTTTTTACTCCCGATACTTTGTCTAAAAATGAGCTAAGGAAATGGATAAGCTATTTCATACCAAAAAGCGAGAAATGGTACAGAATCTATGAAGTTATTTATGGATTTAATCGGCAAGTAAAATCCATAGAAGAAGCTAAATATATTTTAGAAAAAATCTACCCAAAAAAACTAAAAATAAGCCTTTCAGAACTGATAGATTTTGTCAAGGAAACAGAAGGAGACTTTACGGTTAAAGACTTAGTTAAAGTAGTAAGGAAATATACAAACATTAACTCAATAACTAAAGATACCATAAGGCCATATTTGAGATTACTAGAAAAGATGAATATAGTTAAGAAATCTCAAAATGAATCCAACATATATTTGAGGTTAGATGAAAATTTAAGGAAAGAACTTATAAAATTAATTAAATCTCAGATTACATTTAAAGAGCTTACAATAAAGTTAAATGTATCTCCTACAATGATACGAAAATGGTTAATTAAAAATGAAAGAATTTCACTCAAAAGATTTAAGGAAATACTTAATTTTTTAGGATTAAACTTTTTGGATGTTAAAAATGGTATAATCGATATGTGCTACAAAAACATGATGATTTATAATGATAATATAGTAGATTGGAAATTACCCAGTCGTTAGACTAAATAAAATCCTTAAGAGTGGTTTTTTTCTTCTTTTTCATATTGTAAAGGATGCCTTTCATTTTCCTTTCTTTATGATAGGCACTCCACATGAATGCCTGATCTCTCGTGCCCTTAGTAACAAGAAATATAACTTTTCCTGGTATTTGTCTTCCAACTCTTCCACGGCGCTGAATGGCACGTATAGCTGAGCTCACTTGGTCATAAAATATACCTATGTTTGTTGCTGCTACATCTAAGCCTTCTTCACCAATGCTTGAAGAACAAAGAACATTAAACTCACAATTAGAAAATCTTTTAAGTGTTTCAATTTGTTGCTGCTGAGTTAAACCTTTTCCTTTTTTAATCGCTTGCCCTATCAAAATTTCTGATTTAATTCCATTTTTTCTAAGCAATTCATTTATTTTATCTATAGTGCTTCTATAATTTGCAAAAACAATTATTCTGTTAGAAGGATTTTCTCTTAGCAAATCTTTTACTATATGCAAAAGTTTCTCTAGCTTTGGATGCTCTATTCCTTTTGAGTGTAATTCGTTTGTGATTTTAATAACTTCTCTTATTCTAGGGTCTTTCATAAGTTCCTTGTCGCTTCTTCTTTTACTCGAACTTATCTTTTCCAAAAAGTCAAAAAGAGGAGAAATTCCTTGAGTTTCCAAAAGCTCTAAAGCATGCTCAACTTTTATTGCTTCAGCAAGTTTAATAACAGCCCACATGTATGAAAAGTTTTTTGAACCTTCAAGCATCTTTAAGCTAAATTTTTCTTGAAGCAATAACAAAGATTTTTTACTTGGCCTAAGAGTTTGAAGGAAGTTATGGTCTCTCAACCAAAAAAGGTTTTCTTTAAGCTTTTCTTCAAGCAAAATTTTAATCTTTTCAAATTCTATTGGCAAATCAACATAAACCCAATCTTTTGATATAGGCTGAACATATTTTTTCATATCTTCATCTAGCTCAGTTCTTATCTCAACAGCTTCTATGAAAAGGTTTTTCTTTATTTCTTCTATTTTTTCAAAACTTCCTCCTGGAGAGGCAGTTAAGCCTAGAATCAAAGGATATTTTGATTGTTCCATGAATTTTTTTGCAACATAAGTATAAGCATAATCTTTGACTGCTCTATGGCTTTCATCAAAAGTTATAAAACTAAAATTTTCAAGGCTAAGCTTATTGTTTTCCAAGTCGTTTTTAATACATTGAGGTGTTGCAGCAATAACTTTTGCACTTTTATAAAGTTTTTCTCTTTCTTCTGGCTTTGCTTTTCCTGTTATCAAAACAATTTCTTCTGGATTAATTTTTGTAAATTTTTCAAAAGTTTTTTTATGTTGAGCGTTTAACGGGCGGGTAGGGCTTGTTATTAAGATTTTGCTGTCAGGAAATCTTTCTAGTCTGTTTATTCCAACTAAAAGAGAGATTAGAGTTTTGCCTGCACCTGTTGGTAAAACTACTAATGTATTTTTCTTACTTGCAGTTTCAGCTATCTTAAGCTGGTATTCTCTTGGTT
>JBBITC010000079.1:0-3511 GCA_037440965.1 Candidatus Aenigmatarchaeota archaeon
AAAAAATAGAAAGAGTATAAAATCACCGGAAGTGGACTTCAGTTAAATTTATATAGAAGTGTCATACGTATGACATTTTTAAAAGGCGATTAAAATGAATTTTGTTTTAACCTTGATATACCAAGAGAAAATTCAATTTTAGAGAAAAGAATAAACAGAAAACTAAAGAGAATTAATGCAAAAATGCTACAATTTTCTGTTTGGGAATCTGAAAAGATTAAAGAACTTATAAAAATAGCACTAATAATAAGAAAAAACGGTGGTTCTGCAAAATATTAGAAGAGAAATTCATCTTCTAAATTAAAAATAAAAAGAAGGAAAAGCCACATCTTTTATTCGGTTCCTTCTTCAGGTTCTTCTGGTTCTTCTGGTGTTTCTTCTGGTTCTTCTGAAGGCTCTTCTGCTGTTTCTTCAGCTCCTGAAATTTTCTCTCCTATCGCAAACCTGTTTCTCACTTCTTTTATCTTTATGTGAGCCTTTTCTCCTTTTTTTGTGTCAGAAACGAACACAACAAAATTCTTGATTCTTGCTATGCCGTCTCCTCTTGAACCAACTTCATTTATCTCAACGTCATACTCTTCCCCAACTTTTATCGGTTTGGGAAGGTCGACTCTTTGACCGAACCTTTTAAAACCTCTTCTTTCAAACCTTGGCATTTCAAAACCTCCTTTACTTTCTACTCAGAATTAGAAAAATCTGAGTAGTTTAATTATAGAAAAAGCATTACCCTCTTTCTTCGACCTCCACTTTATTTCTTCTTATTTAATATATTTAAGCTTATCGTTACTTACTTGAAAGTGAGTAGATTTAAAAAAGAAATAAAAAAGTTTAAAAACATAACTTCCTAACTTTTTTTGATGCCTAATAGCAATAATGTGGAGGAAATATACTTAGAAGCAGTGAAAAAATTAAGAGCAAGCTTTCCAAAGTTTGTTATATTTTTAGGTTTAGCTTATATCGTATGGCTTTTATACTCAAATTTTTTCTTCCAGCTTAGCAAAGAAAAATCAATTGGCAATGTGGAAATTGCAAGACTTGATAGCTTGCTAATAATCTCAGCTGTTATAATTCTAATTTTTGCATCTTTTGTTGAAATAAAAAATGTAGCAGATTCTTGCGCAGGTTTAGTAACTTCATACATATCTTCATCTGGAAAAATTGAGGAAATAAGAGTGAGAAAAGTGAAAAGAGCTTTCAGGACAACTTTTTACATTTTGCCTTTTACTATAGCCTATATAATATTTTCAAATCTTTTAGAGCAAATTTTTCCTTTGCTTATAACAATAATTCCTCTTGCAATTGTTATTTGGGTTTTTATTGCTTCAATTCTTTTGGCCATGGTTCTTGGTTTAGAGCTTGAGGTAGCAGCAAACAATTTTATTAAAAGATTGAGAAAGATTAAGCCAGAGAAAAAAGCTAATAGAAAAACTTATTAACTTGATTCCCAAAATAATATTGAAAGAAATGTCGCCCCAAAAAAATAAAAAAACATGGTATACTTTTTCTAGAAAAATTAATTTAGTTTTGGGGCTATAAGGGATGATCCTTCTAAAAATTCTTCAATAATTGGGGACCAAGACACTATCGATTTGTGTGAAATTTGTGAATTGGAAACAGAGGAAATAATTAACATAGAATCTTTTCATGTTTGCAAGGATTGTTTTGACGAACAATCACTAAAAGAATTTGAAAATAATTCTTGTGAAAGATGTGTGATTTGCAACTGGCCTATAAACAAAATTTTAAGCAAAGAAACTATTAACAAGCTTTTGAAAGGAGTAAAAGAATGGTTAGAGAAAAACTCGA
Organism: Candidatus Aenigmatarchaeota archaeon; assembly: GCA_037440965.1. GTDB lineage: Archaea > Aenigmatarchaeota > Aenigmatarchaeia > CG10238-14 > SCSR01 > JAVZHQ01. The sequence continues at coordinate 1,807 of JBBITC010000079.1, forward strand.
ATAAAGAAACTTTTGAAAGAATATTTGAAAGAATAAAGTTTCTTGAAAATAAAGAAATTAGTATTTGCAGATATGACTTTTTCTCTTTGATTAAGGAAATTGTTGAAGATGAAGATAAAAAACTTAGCGAAGGATTTGAAAAAATTCTAAAAGCTTTTGACTTTGAAGGAAGTTTAATAAGCTAGAAATAAAATTAAAAAATATGACAAGAAAACTTTTTTGGGAAGATTCCTATTTAAAAGAGTTTGAAGCTAAAGTTCTTTCTATACAAGGAAATAAAGTAATTTTGGACCAAACATGCTTTTATCCTAAAGGTGGAGGGCAATCTTGTGATACAGGAGAAATAGAAGGAATAAAGGTTATCGAAACTCTAAAAGAAAATGAGGATATAATTCATGTTTTGGAAAAAGAGCCTTTTTTAAAAGTTAATGATTTGGTTAAAGGAAAAATTGATTGGGAAAGAAGGTATAAGCTTATGAGAATGCATACTGCAGCCCATATGATAAGTGCAATCATCAATAAAGAAACAGGAGCTATGATAACCGGAAATCAGCTTGATTTGGAAAAATCAAGGATTGATTATAGCCTTGAAAATTTTGATAGAGCCTTGATAGAAGAATGTATAAGAAAAGCTAATGAGGAAGCAGCTAAAGGTTTGGAAGTTAAAACTTATTTTCTTAAGAGAGAGGAGGCAGAAAAAATTCCAAGTATAACAAAACTTGCAAAGGGCTTGCCAAACTTGAAAGAATTTAGAATTGTAGAAATTGTTAGGCTTGATTTGCAGGCTGATGGAGGAACTCATGTTAAAAATACCAGCGAAATAGGGAAAATAAAAATAGTTGAAATGGAAAATAAAGGGAAAAACAACAGAAGGATTTATTTCTCGTTAGAATGAATAATTATTTGAGAGGATGAACGAAAAAGAATGTGTTTTTATAAATTGTAACAAAAAAGCTGTTGGAAATTGTAGCAAATGTGGTTTTCCTTTCTGTTCATTACATTTGAAAAAAATAAACAATACTTATGTTTGCGTTAACTGCTTAAAGTATTCAAAAAAATAGTATAGCTATTTTTCAAATATCCAAGAATATAGCTTCATTTGGTTTTGATTTGCCCACTCTTCAAATATTTCAGAAAAATTATAGCTTGCTTTTAGGTAATTTTTATCTTTAGTGTATTTTTCTAGTATGCCTTTTAATTTTATTTCTAATTCTTCCAAATCTCTGTACCTAAAAAATTTTTTGATAGCAGGATTTCCTATAACAGTAACACTAACATTAGCATTTTCTTTAGCTAATGCTATAACATCAATTTTTACTTCGTCACAAGCTCTTAATTCTAAACCAACACCGAAGGAAGGGTTTGTTAGTTCGGCTATAACCAAATTACAATTCAAAACCCTTTTTAAGTCAAAATTGTAAAGGTTTCTTACTATTTCTTCAGATGAATAATATTTTCTCTTCATTTCTTTTCTTGTATCTCTGTGAGGAAGCCAAACTTCAAAACCAAAAGATTCGCAAATTTCTGTAATTTTTTCGTATATTTTCTGGTTTTCAGGTTTAGACTGGTCTAACCTTCCTGAAACAAATACTTTAATTTTTTCTTCCATGAAATAATATTTGAATCAAACTTTAAACACTTTGCCTAAAGGCTGAATTTTCTGTAAAAAATACTTTTTGAAATTTCAGCAATAATAAAGTAGCTT
>JBBITC010000080.1:0-3475 GCA_037440965.1 Candidatus Aenigmatarchaeota archaeon
AACCTCAAGTTCAAAAGATTCTAAAAGTAAGCCATCTGCGGCAATTCTGTCGCCTGCTTCAATAACAAGAATATCTCCAGGAACTACTTCCTTTGCGTCTATTAAAACTTCTTTTCCATCTCTCATTACTCTAGCTTTTGGTGAAGTTAGTTTTTTCATAGCTTCCAAAGCCTTTTCGGACCTATACTCTTGAGTAAACCCAACAATTGCGTTAAGTAAAACAATTCCACCTATTGCTATAGCATCAGCATAAGCTTCAAGAAAGTTTTTTTCAGGATTTTCCTTTATCTCATACCATCCAATTAGTACAGAAATAATTATTGCAATTAAAAGAATTATGACAAAAATATCCTTAAACTGATTCAAAAAAATATCTAGAGCTGAAACTCTTTTCCTTTCCTTAAGCTCATTATATCCATATTCTTGCAATCTTTTTTTAGCTTCTTCTTCGCTTAACCCTTTCTCACTTGATTTAAGCTTTTCGATTGCTTCCTTAGCATCTAAAGCATGCCACTCTTCATTTTCCATCCTACCACTTAATAAACTATATTCTTATTGAATTAGTATAAAAAATTTAAAGGATTAAAAGAAATTAAATACTCATGAGCATCTTACATAAAATTCCTTTGGGTGAAAAACCTCCAGAAATAGTCAATGTTGTTATAGAATGTATAAGTGGCTCTAGAGATAAGTATGAATATAATATAGAATGGGATGAGCTTGTTCTTGACAGAATTATTCCCTCTTCTGTTGTTTTTCCTGTAGAGTATGGGTTTATTCCACAAACTTGGTATAAAGATGAGGATGCATTAGATGCTTTGGTCCTAAGCTACGAGCCTTTGGAAGTTGGTTGTATAGTAAAAGCAAGAGTTATAGGAGCTTTAATAATAGAAGACGAAAAAGGTGAAGATCCAAAAATTCTTTGTGTTCCTTTAAACGATGCAAGGTTTGAAGGAATAAAAGATATAAAGGAAGTTCATCCTCACAAGCTTAGAGAAATTCAGGAATTTTTTGAAACTTATAAAAGATTAGAACCTCACAAATGGGTTAAATTTAAAGAATGGAAAAATTCAAAAGATGCAAAAAAAATTGTTGTTTATGCTAACAAGCTTTACAAGAAAAAATTTCAAACTATTAAAGCATAAGAAACAATAAGAGGAGCAAAAACAGAAGAAACTAATGACATTACTGTTATCATGGTATTTAAAGAAGGACCTGCAGTATCTTTGAAAGGATCTCCTACTGTGTCACCAACAACTGCAGCCTTATGGGCTTCTGAACCCTTTCCTCCAAATTTCCCTTCTTCTATATACTTTTTAGCATTATCCCAAGCCCCTCCTGAGTTTGCCATGAAAAGAGCAAATATTATTCCTGTAACTATACTTCCTGCTAAAAACCCTGCCAAAGCCTCTTTACCCAAAATAAATCCAACAGCCAAAGGAATAATTATTGCTAAAAGGCATGGAATTAAAAGTTCTTTTAAAGCACCTTTTGTTGCTATATCTACACACCTAGCATAATCTGGCTTAGCTTTTCCTTTTATCAATCCTGGGATCTCTCTAAACTGTCTTCTAATTTCTTCTATCATCCTAGAAGCATTTTTTCCAACCGCAAGAATTAACAAAGCAGAAAGCAAAGGTGGCATCATAGCTCCTATAAAAAGTCCGGCAATAACCTTTGGATTAACAAGATTTATTAAATACATTCCATTAGCATCTTTTTCTATTCCAACAACTTCAGCATAAGTTCCAAACAAAGCTAGAACAGTTAAAGCAGCAGCACCTATTGCAAAACCTTTTGTTATTGCTTTTGCGGTATTTCCTGCAGCATCAAGCTTATCAGTAATTTCTAAAACTTTACTTCCAAGTTTTGATTGTTCAGCAATTCCTCTTGAATTATCAACTATTGGCCCATAGGCGTCTGCTGAAATTATCATTCCAACTATTGAAAGCATTCCAACAGCAGCTACAGAAATTCCATAAAAGCTATTAACCCCATAAAAGCTTGAAAGATACCAAGCAGCGATTGTTGCAGCAGCAATTCCTATTATAGAAGGAACAATACTTATTATCCCATAGGAAAAACCTGAAAGAATTGTTGTTGCTGCCCCTGTTTTTGCTGATTCTGCAGTTTTCATAACAGGTTTTCTATCTATTGAAGTATAATAGTCAGTAGTAATTCCCATTATTGCTCCTGCTAACAAGCCAGCTAGAGTTGGAAAGAAAATTCCATAGGCTTTTGAACCCAAATTCATGAAATAAAGAATTGCAAAAATTAGAATTGCAAAAATTATGCAAGTTGAAAAAGTTCCCCTGTTCAGACCTTTTCCTGGACTTTCCTTTTCACCAACTCTTACAAAAAGAATTCCTATTAAAGAAGCAAAAATTCCAGCAGCACCTATAAGCAAAGGAAGAAGAGCAAAGTCTAAGCTTATTGTTGCACCTATAACCATTGCTGCGACTATGCTTGCAATATAAGAGTCTATTAGGTCAGCACCCATTCCTGCAACATCACCAACATTATCACCAACATTATCAGCAATTACTGCAGGATTTCTTGGGTCATCTTCTGGAATTCCAAGCTCAACTTTTCCAACCAAATCAGCGCTTATATCAGCAGTTTTTGTGTAAATCCCTCCTCCTGCTTTTGCAAAAAGCGCTAAGGCGCTTGCGCCAAAACTAAAACCAAGAACTGCATTCAAAGCAATTTCTTGGGTATAAAATTTGCTGAAAAAATAATAAACAAAACTTATCCCAAACAGAGCCATACCAACTATACAAAAGCCCATTATTGCTCCGCCATAAAAAGCTATGGGAAAAGCTTTTTTCAAGCCTTTTCTTGCAGCATTAGCAACTCTTACATTAGTTTTAACTGCTGCAGTCATCCCAAAATAACTTGCTAATGTTGTACAAAAAGAACCAATAAGGTAAGCTAGAGCAACTTGAACACCAAGAGAAATACCAAGAATAAAAGCCATAACTATAACAAAACCAGCTAATGTTATGTTTTGTCTCTTAAGATAAGCATTAGCACCTTCTCTTATAGCTGAAGCAATTTCCTTCATCTTTGGGTTTCCTTCATCTTGTTTTTTCATGTAGAAATAGAGAAAAACTGCTAGAAGAATTGAAATAACCCCTGCAAAAGCTGAAATTATTACTTCCATTTTTTAACCTATAGCTATTTTTTTCATGGATTTTAAATAAATATTTTTAATCTTTAATGCTTTTAAATTTTTTCTTAATTCTTTGTCGTTTGTTGCAACAAAAGTATTTTCATCAGAAAAATCCAAAATACCTTTGTCGGTATTTCTAGATTTTGACTCTAAAATCTCACAGTTTTTTTTAACAAAATCTAATGCGATCTTTGCAAACTTTGCTTCTTTTTTTCTTGTTTCAGCTATATTTTCAAGTTCTTTCAAATTCAAATCAAGAGTAAAGAATTTATATGGTTTTTCTATTTTTTCTTCTATTTCCTT
>JBBITC010000081.1:0-3399 GCA_037440965.1 Candidatus Aenigmatarchaeota archaeon
AATAGTATTTCGTTGGATTATAACTTAATCCTAAAGTAGCGCATATGCAGCTTAAATATTCTATTCTACTAAAATCTTTTTTAATTTTTTCTGACGGATTTTTCATCAGCTTTAGAAAAGAAGAAGGTGGAATTGTGCTTATTGTGGCATCGACCTTCTCTTCTTTTATCCTATTTTTTTCTTTATAAACTACACTATTTTTGGTTATTTTCTTAATGCTAGTGTTTGTTTTAATTTCTCCTCTTTTTTCTATTTCCTTTGCAAAAGCGTCAATAAACTGTTGCAAACCACCTTTAAGCCATCCAAATTTCTTTAAAAACGAAGAAGGTTCTGCAGCAAAACGTGTAGCAAACCAAGCAGCTGAAATTTCTTCTGCAGGTTGGTTGAACTTATTTTTTATTAGTTGCTCGAAAATAACTTTAAAGTTATTTTCTCCAGCTTCTTTTATTATCCACTCTTTTGCATTTTTTCTCTCTATATCTTGGAAGTTTTTTTTCCTTGAAATCTTGAGTATAAAACTTGCAAGTTTTATTTTATCTTTAATCGACAAGGGAAATTTGAGAATTTCAAAAGGCGTTGAGAAACCATAAATTTTATTTTGATAAACAAAGCCAGTTTTTGCTTTCTTTCTTTCTAATTTTTCTTTTAGCTTAAGCCTTTCTATCATTTTCACAGTTGTTTTATCACTAGCAAGAATATGGTGATAAGTTTTTGGTATCCAGAATTCCTTTCCATCCCATTCAACTTTAAAGCTTGAAGCTAATCCACCAAGAAAATTTTCCTTTTCCAAAACCTTTACCTCAAACCCTCTTTTGCTTAGCTCATAAGCTGCCGCTAAACCAGACAAACCAGCTCCCAAAACAACTACTTTCATACTATTCCTTTAAATTTTCAAATTTTTATCTATATTTTTATGAATTTGAAGGTGCTTGCTGTTTTAATTGGAATAGTTTTGATTTTTCTTATACTTTATTTTTCTGGTATAAGTGAAGTAATTCAAACAATTCTAAACGCAAATATATTTTTTATAGCTTTGGCTTTAATTGCTTTTATTTTTTCTGTTTTGCTTAAATCTTTAAGATGGAATTTTTTCCTCAAATCTTTAGGTTTCAAAATTCCTTATTCCCATGCTTTTTATAGCTTTAATTCAGCAATGTTTTTGAGTAATTTGGTTCCTTTTAAAGCCTTAGAGCCTTTGAGAGGATATTTTTTAAAGGTTAAGTTCAATTGCTCTTTTTCAAGAACAATTCCACTTGTTTTAACAGAAAGAGCTTTAGATGTTTTTGTTTATATTTTGTTTTCCTTAATAACCTTGCAAGCGATAATAAAATTTTTACCTTCTCAAATAATATTTTTCTCATTCCTTGGAATGCTTTTATTTTTCTTGATTTCTTTAACTGTTTTAATCATATTAAACAGCAAAAGATTGACCTTAAAATTCTTTAGATTGATTTCAATTTTTCCAATAATCAGAAATTATAAGAAAAGAATTGAGAGTATAGCTAAAAATTTCTCTTTAGGTTTTAGTTTGTTAAAAAAGTCAAAGTTTTTAGTCCCAGTCCTTTTTTTAACTTTTTTTATTTGGGTTATTGAAGGAACAATATTTTTACTTTCAGCAAAAGCAGTTGGAATTTCTTTACCTTTTACATTTTTTGCTTTACCTTTGTTTTCAATTTTACTTGGAGTTTTAACTTTAATCCCAGGAGGCTTAGGTTCTATAGAAGCGATAATGGTTTTGCTTTTAACTTCCCTAGGTTTTCCTTTACCTCAGGCAACTTCTGCAGTTTTGATTTACAGATTTTTTGTTCACTTGCTTGAAAATTCTTTAGGAGCAATAATTTTACCAAATGTTTATGGTTCTGATATTATTAAAAAGGTTTTAAGCGGGAAGATTTTTTAAATCAATTTTTTCACAAATTTTTTCTCCTGTTAAGCAAACTATGTTACAATTTTTTTCAGGATGTGGATTATAAAATCTATAGCTATAAATTTCAATACCATCAAAAGTTTTCTCTAGCTTTATCAAATCCTTTTCTTTTAATTCTTTCATATAGGAATTGTTTGAGTCTTGAGAATAAAAAACAATCCATTTTACTCCACTTTCATAAAGAGTCTTGTTTATTTCAAAATCACAAGGTCTAAGTATTTTTATAAATTCTCCTTTACTTGCTAAGTAAAACATCGTTTCAGAAGCTAAAGCTCTTGGTGTTTCTGAGGCGAAATAAGTTGGATAAGGATTTGATAAAATAAAATCGGAAATTTCTTTGCCATAAGTTTTGTAGAATTGGTATGTGAAAGTTGGTTTTCCGTAAAAACTTCTCTCTTTATAAATTACACCAAAAAACGAAATAAAATTCATCGACAAAAATATGATGATGAATAAAAGTTTTAATTCTTTTTTAATCTTCCAATCTACAAGCTGCTCAGAAGTTATTAAGCAAAAAGGAAAAACGGTTATAAAAAGAAATCTTGGATCCTTGTTTTGTATAAAGGTGAGGAAGATATAACTTAAGACTATCCAAATCAAAAAAAGTTTCCATTGTTCTTTTTTATTTTTTATATATTTAAAAAGTGAATAGAGAAAAAATAAAGAAAAAGGAAAAACAAAGTAATAACTATTTACAAATTCAGGATAGATTAGCCATCCTTCTAAACTACTTACTGATGGCATATTGGTTGAGAGCGTCCCTCTTTCAGAAGTAAAAACTATTAGAAGTACACCTACTTTATTTGCAAACAGAAGATATGGTATTATAAGTAAGCTGGCGATAAAAAAACAAATCAAGAGATTTTTTATTTCTTGTTTTTTTACAAGATAGGCATAAAGAAAAATAATAGGAAAGATGAACAGTCCGAACCATTTCACAAGAAAACATATCCCACTAAATATTCCTGCAAGAATATAATACTTTTTATTTTTTGATTCTATTGCAATTAGATAAAGAAAAATTGATAATGTGAAGAAAAAAGCAACCGGCAAATCGAGATAAACCCCTCTAGATAGATAAATGGTAATAGGAGTGCTTGCAAAAAGTAAAACACTTAACAAAACTTTTCTTTCATCTTTAAGGATGAATTTTGAGAAGTAGAAAATTAAAATCATAAAACATACAGAAAAGAGAATTATCGCTAGTCTCGCGAGTAAAAAAGTTGGGTTGAAAAAAATAAATAAAAAAGCTACAATAAAATGGACCAAAGGAGGATAATAAATTGAAAGTTTAGGGTAATAAACTAAATAAGAATAAGCGTAGTTATAAATTTCTTTGAAATTCAAATGTAATGCTGAATACTTAATTAAATCTTTGTAAAAAACTGCAATTAAAGAGTGGGTTGTTTCATCAAACTCTATGCTCGTTTTTTCAGCTAAAAAAATCAAGAAAATAGAGTAAAGAATTATGA
>JBBITC010000082.1:0-1075 GCA_037440965.1 Candidatus Aenigmatarchaeota archaeon
AAAAACAAGAGGTGAATAAAAACTCCAGATAAAAACTGAAATGTTTGCAATTATTAAAATAATTGTTAAAATTGGAAAAGTTTTTCTTGGAGCAGAATCTGCATAAGGAAAGAACTGGCCTTTTCTATTTTTGAAAAACATACATTATAATTAAATTAATTTTTATTTAAATGATTCGGCCTGAAATTTTACTTTTAAGTAGCAACTTTGAAAAATTAAAAAATTTTCTTATTTTCTCCTTAAAAAACAAAAGTTTTTAAATTTATCGAACTTAATTTTATATAGTATGATAGAACAACTAAAAACTTTGGCAAAACTTGTTAAAAGACTTTACAGAAAGCCTGTGTATGCAAGTAGTGTTAAGGAAGAAGTAGAAGTGATAGATGGAAAAGTAATTAAACTAGATGAAGCTAAATTCTATACTTCTTATCCATACGATGAATCTAAAGCTATAATAGTGAAATATCCAAAAGGTAAAATAGAGGAAAAAATAAAAGAATTAGAAAAGTATTGTGAAGAAAGAGATTTAATGCTTGGAAATATTTTGAGTTATTGCAGAGAAAATAGAATAGATGTACCTACTGATTTTTTGGACTATCTTGAAAGAACTGAACCAGAAATTCTAAAAAAGATTTTGAAAAATTTGGAAAAAGATTTGATAGACCCCCAAATAGCTAGTTCAAAAAAGAGATGCTTAGTTTTGTATTACACTAAAAGCCCAACAGGAGAAAATGTTGTTTGTGGCGGAGGAATAACTTTGTATCCAATTCCTTCGAACAAGCCAGAGGAAATCCTTCCTCCTGAAAAATTTGAGAAATTAAGAAGACTTGCACCTTGGAAGCAAGAAGTGAGAAAAGAAGAAATAAAAGAATTGCTTGATGATTTGGAAGAAAACGAAGAATACCCATCCTATGATTTTGAGATAAAAGATTAAGCAACATAACTAAGCTTTTCTTGATCAACTTTTATTTCTCCTTCTTTAAAACCTAAAGGAATTAAATAGCAGTCTAAAACCTGCGTTTTTTTATCGTGAAAAATGCTGTCAAAGAAAAATTGCCAAGTAAAAACCGGCGCA
>JBBITC010000082.1:1085-1332 GCA_037440965.1 Candidatus Aenigmatarchaeota archaeon
TTTTTCCTTGCATAAGGAACTCTTGAGATACATTCTTTTAAGAATTGGGTAATTTCTTCCTTTTTGCTTTCTGCTAAAGTTAAAACATAAGGGCTGGGATAGATTTCCTCTATTTTATACTTTTTGATGTTGTTCAGAAGAATGGTTTTGACGTTTGAAGGAGTGTTTAAAGATTCTATATTTCTTTGTATTTCCTCTATTTTGTAGATAGGTTGATTAAGTAAGAGAATGCTTGGTTCTATAAATT
>JBBITC010000082.1:1366-3268 GCA_037440965.1 Candidatus Aenigmatarchaeota archaeon
AATGGGCTTGTGTCATACTCTCCTTTCGAAATTATAACTCTTGGGTTTACATTCTTCATCTTTTCTATTTCCCTTGCTTTTCTTCTGTCATAGCTTGAAGTATATTTCAAAGCAGTTTTTGCAATTTCTTCTTGGATTTTTCTAACTTTAAAGTGTCTAAGCCACGAATACGTACTTAATATTCTTTTCATGTAAATTGGAGAAACACAAAAATTTGAAGTTTGTAATCTCATTTCAGATAGATGAAAGCTCCACTGAGTTATATTTTCTTCTTCAACAATTCTTTCGCTTATTTTCATAGTCTCTTTTATTCTTCTTTTTCTCTCTTCTTTTAGATCAGAAGGAAAGGATGAATATGAAGTTGTCTCGTAAAGATGAAGAAGAATTTTTTTATATTCTTCCACGCTTGATTTATACTCTTGAATGTTTTTGGGGACTCTTCTTCCTAAATTTCTTAAGTTTTCTAGCAAACTTTCGCACACTTTTGCTTCTTCTTTTAGGCTTAAAGGTTGTGAAATCATAATCTCACTTAAAGTTTCAAAAAAAGTCATCAACTTAGTAAAATTAAATGTTTTCCTTAATTTTTAAAGTTTTCTATACCCTTAGCTTTTTTCTTTGACATAATTTTTGATATAAGATTTAAATCCTTCTTTTAAAGGGTCGAGATATTCTTCTTTTAAATAATCAAAAATTTTATCAACAAGCCTATCGATAATTCTATCTAGAATGTATTTTGCAAGTTTTTCTTCAATAGTTTTTTCTTCAGGCACAAACTAAAAATTGGTAGAAAAGCTTAAATTTTTATTTAATTTTGTAAGAAGGTCATTTCAAAAATTTAACCTTTGATTTTTTAAATACTTTTTAATGAGATTAAAAAATTCAAATTATTTTTTGCCTTTATAATTATATCCTTACCTTTTGCTAAAACTATTTTGCTCATAATTGAATTATAATGAAAAAAATGTTTTCTTATTATTTTATAATTTCCAAAAAGGTAATTTAAAAAACCTTAAATAAGGTTAAAAAACAATTAAACATCATGAAAAAAGAGCTCAAAAGAATAATCGAAAGGGCAAGAAAAGATAAGGATGTGCTAGCTGTCATACTATTTGGAAGTTATGTAAAGAAGAAAGCCAAGGCTTCAAGCGATATAGATGTTTGTTTAATGCTCAGACCTAAAAAGTTTAATAGGATCCTAATGAGTAGCAAGAAAATTGAATATTCAAGTTTAGTTAGTGAGAAGTATGATGTTCAAATTTTCCAGCAACTCCCTTCTTTTATAAGAGTAAGGATACTTAAAGAAGGGAAATTCTTGCTCATTAAAAATTATGATGAAACCTTCAAAGTTGCCATTGATTCAATAAAAGAGTTTGATCTTTTCAAGAAACATTATCTTTACTGTATAAGGAGTATAGCTTATGGTAGATGAAGAAAGAATTCTATCTAAGATAACCGAGCTCAAAGGATACATCAAAAAATTGAAAGAGATTATTCCAAAAAGTTTTGAAGAATATGAAGAATCTGAAATAACTAGGAGAGCTTGTGAAAGATTACTTCAAATATCAATAGAATGTGTTCTAGACGTATGTGATATAATTTTCTCCCAACTTAAATTAGGGATTCCAACCGGAGAGGAAGATATAATCGAAAGATTGGCAAAAGAGAAAGTAATAACTAAAAGGACTGCCCAGAAGTTAAAAGAAATGAAAGGTGTGAGGAATATTCTAGTTCATAGATATCCTTATGTTGATGATGAAAAAATATTCCAAAGCTTAACCACTGAATTAAAAGATTTTGATGTTTTTATCGGCGAAATTCTTAAATTCTTAAAGTCTTAAAGTCTTAGGTCCCTTTTTTTTTAGAATATTCCAAAAAATATTTAAATATTTTATTGGAATATTC
>JBBITC010000083.1:0-1851 GCA_037440965.1 Candidatus Aenigmatarchaeota archaeon
TAGCAACTTCATAGTGAATCTTTCAATTCCTATGCTAAAACCTCCGTGAGGAGGAACTCCATACTTAAAAACTTCTGTGAACCATCTTAAAGATTCTAAGTTTAGTCCTTTTTCTTTTATTTGTGCTATAATTTTTTCGTATCTGTGCTCTCTTTGTCCTCCTGAAGACATTTCTAAACCTTTAAAAATTAAATCAACACTTCTTGCCCACTCAGGCTCATCATCAACTCTCATAACATAAAATGGTTTGACAGAAAAAGGAAACCTATTAACAAAAAAGAAATCAGTTTTATACTTTTCCTTTACATACTCTGCTAAAATTTTTGTGGATTCCTTGTCTAAATCTTGATTTTTTGGTAATTTTTTTCCATATTCTTCCAAAATTTGATAAATTTTTGGGAATCTTAATTCGGGGAAAGGAAATTTTGGAACCTCTACTTCTTTTCCTAAAATTTTTAATTCTTTTTCACATTCTTCAACAACTTTTTTTATACCTGCGACACAAAGTCTTTCTTCTAATTTCATCATATCTGTTTCATCTTTCATAAAAGCAAATTCAGGAGCAATTGTTCTATGTTCAGCCAAATGAGTTGGCTGGTCAGAAGGTTCTGCTCTCCAGCTAGGTCCCAAATCATATATCTTTTCAAAACCAGCTGCTATTAACAACTGTCTATGAAGCTGAGGGTCTTGTCTTAAAAAGGCATCTTTACCGAAAAAATCTATTTTGAAAACTTCTGCCCCACCCTCAGAAGTTCCTCCTATTATACTCGGTGTCCAAACTCTTAAAAAACCCTCTTTTTTCAAGAATTCTTCCATTCCTTCTTGTAGTTTTGCTTGGACTGTAAATATAGCTTGATTTTCTTTTCTTCTTAAATCCAAGGAACGCCATTCAAGTCTTGTATCAAGGTTTGCTGGAGTAACATTTCTTGGGTCTAAAGGCAAAGGTACTTCAGCTTTGCTTATTATTTCAATCTCAGAAGGAATTATTTCAATTCCTGCTTTTGCTATCTTACTTCTAACAACCTTTCCTTTAACACTCAAAACATCTTCTTGATGCAAACTTTTATAAATTTCAAGAATTTTTTCAGGAACTTTTTTCTTTACAGCAGTTATCTGAACTATTCCATCTTTATCTCTAAGTAAAAGAAAATTTATTCCTCCTACTAAACGAACATCATGGCACCATCCTGAAACTATTACTTCCTTTCCTAAGTATTTTTTAAGTCCACTTGTGTAGCAGGTTCTTTTAAGCATATTCTCACAAGGCATACAGCGTTAATAAAGCTATCAACCAAAATAAAATAAAAGTAATAAAGCTATTATAAATTAAACTTCTTGTTTTCATTTTCCTTCTGAATGGAGAAAGCAAAAAAAAGTAAATTATAAAAGGAAAAACTAGAGGGAAAAACGGACTTTCAAAATTTTTAATAAAATAATCAGAAATTACCCCACAAAAAATACCTGCAATTAAAAAAACAATTGTAATTTTTTGAATTATTTTCATTATTTCTCCTCCTTACATTTTTCCTTTTTAAAGAAGAAATCCTTTACTCTTTTTTGCCAAGACTTCTCACCTAAAATTTCCTCCTTTACCCATGCCTGCAATTTGAAACCTTTTTCAAAAAGTTCTGTTGCTAAATTCTCGACAGTATCCCAATGCCATCTGATAAAATTTGGTTTTTGTTCGTATTCAGTTAACACTTTTTCTAAAAATTTTATAGTTCTACTATCATGGCTGTAACCAACACCAATATCAAAACCAACTTTTGCTTTTAATTCTTCTATAGCTTTATCCCTTTCAACTTTAGCTATTATCGAGGCTGCAGAAACTACGGGATATATTTTATCTGC
>JBBITC010000083.1:1861-3228 GCA_037440965.1 Candidatus Aenigmatarchaeota archaeon
TCAACTATAAGTTTTAAGTCCTTTCTGTTTAAATTCTCTAGAATTAATTTTTCGAATCTTTTACTTTTTTTAGAATGATTTGTATTGCCGAGCGAATCCACATAAACCATTTCGGCATTTATCATGTTTATTATCTCAGCCATTTTCATAGCTTCTATTCTATCTAGATTTATTTTTTTGTTCATGTAACTATTAATCCTACAAGCAGGAACTCTCAAGACTATAAGATTTTTTGCTACTTTCTCTATAATTTTGGACAATTCTTCTCTTCTTTTTGGTGAAAGTTCTTTTGAGTCTTTTACACCTAAACTCTTCAATTTTTTTTCATCTTTCTTTTCTATAACTACCCCGCATATTACCATTGGTCCTATTAGAGCTCCACGGCCTGCTTGACGTTGCAAAGGCAATTTCGTCTATGCCGCAGATTAAAATAGTTTCACCCCCCTTTAAAATTATTTTAATTATTTCTTTTAATAAGCCAATGTTTTATTCCCATTTTAAAAATTAAGAATAAAAAAAGTATCAGTAAGGTCGAAAAAATGGATGAACCAATGAAAGACTATATATTTTAGACTCATAAGTTAAACCTTTAAGATAATTAATAAAAAGAAAAAAAGCGTGGTTAAAAGACTAGGAATATGCGATCTTTTATGTCTTTTAAGATATGACGGGTCTTCTATCAAATAACCGACCGGTAAAGAACCTTTTATTTTTTTCTTGATAAAAGGGAAAAGGTAAATGCCATTCCTATCTAAAAGGTCAAGGAAAAGATGAATTAATAATGGGATGAAAATAATATGTAAAGGTAAAAATAAAGTAAAAGGAATTGAAAGAATTAAAAAACCAAAAATGCTGTGGAGCCAACTTCTTGGTCTGTAGGCTATGTGAAGAAGTGGTGGTATTTCTATCAAAATTTTTTTCCTTCTATCATAAAAGTATCCTATTATATGGTCTATATCGAATATACAACTAAAAAATATTGGCCAATAACTTTCAAACTTTATACTGAAGTAAAGACCAACTATAAAATGTGCTAGGATGTCCATTTTTACCTAAAATTTGTTTATTTTAAAAAAGAAAAAGCTTTTTCGTTTATTATTAATTATGTTCGAATTGAAAAGAAAAAGCATAGAAGAAGAATTAAAGGATTCAGATTGGAAGGATTTTGAAAAAGCAGTCCAAGAAATTTTTGAAATCAACGAATTTAAAGTAAAAAGAAATTTTAGATTTAAAACTAAGAGAAGATATGAGATAGATTTGATAGCGATAAAAGATAGATTTAATTTTTGTGTGGATTGCAAACATTTTGGGAAAGGAAGGTATAAGAAAAGTGAAATTTTAAAGGCTATAAAAAAGCAAGAAGAAAG
>JBBITC010000084.1:0-3154 GCA_037440965.1 Candidatus Aenigmatarchaeota archaeon
CAGGAGCAATTTCTGGAGTTTTAGGTAGCTATTTTGTTTTATTTCCAAAAGAAGCTGTATTAACTCGATTTGGCTATACTTTCATTAGAGTTCCTGCTTTTATTGTCATAGGCTTTTGGTTTATTTTACAATTTGTTTTCAGTATGGTAAGCTTTTTTGGTTATTCTGGAAGTAATATTGCCTACATCGCACACGTGTCTGGCTTTGCATTTGGATTTCTCTTTACAAAACTTTTGTTAAACCTAAGAATTATAAGACCTTCCAGAGAGAAGGAGTAAATCTGCCTAATTTATCATGCCCATTAGTTTTTACTCTACTTACTTTGCCAAGTTTTTCTAGTAGCTTAAGTCTATAGAGAATATAATGTCTTGGTTTATGAATAATTTGAGCTAAATCGGTAGTCGTCATTGGTTGTTTGTTCAAACATTTTAATATTTTTTCATCATACCTCACACCGTTATACTTATACTCAGTTAACAATTCCCGAAGTTTTTCAGCCTTTTCAGAATGATCTAAGCCAATCTTTGATGCAAAGTCTTCCAGGTTTTTTCTACAAGAAATACCAAATACATAATGGGGTATTAATTCACTATTTTCCAAAACATTAGTTAAGTTGAAATTGCTTAATTTACATATTTTCTTCACTAAACTCAATGTAGGTAAAATTCTAAAACGACCTTTTTTTGCACGAAGGTACTCTTTATACCTTTTCTCGTTTATACCGAGCTTTTGGAATGTACCCTTTTCCCAAGCTTTTGTAAAGAATCGTTTTCTTATTCCAGGTTCAATTCTAATATAATAACATAACCGTATTGGATTTGGTTGGATTCCAATCTTCTTTAAAAGGTGATGTACGTTTTCGATTACCTGCTTATTACGCATACCTAGAACTATCTCTCTTGTATAAGTATTTTTCTTGTATGAAACATTACTTTCATCGTCATAAATGGCTTTTATATAAGCTGCCACTACATTTGGATTATTTATTTGTAACATTAAACTAGAAATTCTTTTTCTAAAATTCTCTAGTTCTCCTAAAATTACTTTCAAGATCATCCCAACTGATTTGGGAGCCCTTATAGCATATTTCTTTCCTTTAGCAAATTCACATCTCGTATTACCAAAGGCGATTTGTATGTTTTTTATAAAATTTTCTATAAGTACTTTGTTACTGTTAAAATATTCTATAATCCCATACGTAGAACCTTTTAAATTAATAGTACCATCTCCGACAATGTGTCCTAATAAGTTAGCTAGTTCTGGGTTTAACTTTATTGGAAATTTAGGACTCAAAATTGGAATCCCTCGTCCAGGTCCAAATTTCCCACCATATACTATTTCTTCTATATTATTCTCTATTTGTTTCCACAAAAAAGTTTCGTTCTTTGCAGAAAGTTTGGTTATAATTTTATTTATAACTTTGAGCGAAGTCCTACGTTCACCTGAAATAAATTTTCTTATGTCTCTATTCAAAAATTTACGAAGTTTAGTATAACCTCCAACTTTAAGTATAATATTATTAAATAAATCTTTACGGAATTCGTCCTTCAATTTTATGTAGACTTTATCTTTTGGTAAGTTCCACACGTGAATCTCAAAATTCTCTTCTATCATAGTAATCTAGTATATTTTTGGTAACCAAGTATATAATTTAATGGGTTAAATATTTTATATGGAAAATTTAGAAATTCTAAGAAAAAAATGGATAGTGGAATTAATTAAAACAATTAAGGATAATCCAGACATTTCTTTTACTGAAATCAAGCAAAAAATAGATAAAATTTCAAATAAATCATTATCAGTTAGACTCAAATTACTCACAAAATTAGGTTTTGTAAAAAGAATACTTCATTCAGATAGAACTGTAACTTATTTCTTAACAGCAAAAGGCAAAAAATTGAGTAAAACAATTTTAAGCCTAAGTAAGCTTTAAATCTTTCTTTGGCAAGTTGTCAAAACTTCATTTTTGCTTTAGATTGCTAAAATTTATATCCATACTTTTCAAACATTCCTTTTAAAATAAGTGCATCCTGTTCAAGCGTTGGACTTTCGCTTATTAGTGTTATGTCAATCTTTCTTTTAAGTATCTCCTTTACCAAAGGCTCAAAGTCTGGCTTTTTTACATCTATAGTTAAATGATGTTTTTCATTTCCTTTTCCAATCCCAACTTGTGTATATTCAGCACATGTTACATGCGTATGCAAACAATCAAGTTTTAATGGTTTTAACAAATCAAAAATTTTTGAATAATCTTCTTGTTTCCTTAAACTGCCAGCAGTTCTGCAATTTATATGTGCGAAATCTATAACAGGAGAGAAACCCTTAACTTCTTTGCAGATTTTTATTATTTCATCCAAGCTGCCAAAGGTTGATTGTTTTCCCATAGTTTCTAGACCAAGTCTTACATTTTTAATTCCTTGGGATTTCATTCTTTCAATTATATCAAGACAAGCTTGCTTTACAGATTCAAAAGCCTTTTCTGGAGTTAACCTCTGGTAATATCCTGGATGACATACTACAATATCTGCATTCATTGCATTAGCTCTTAAAGCAGAATCAATTATCATCTTTTTCGTTGCTTCAAGTTTTTGTTTTTCTTGTGAGCAAAGATTGGTATAATAGGGACAATGACAAGAAAGCTTTATGTTCAACTCTTTTGCTAGCTTACCAACTTCTTCTGCCATTTCTATGCTCATTTTAACTCCACGTACATACTCTACTTCCATAGCGTTTAGCTTAAGCTCAGCAACTTTTCTTATTCCTCCTAGAGTGCTTCTATCTTCAGCTACTGTTGGAATTCCAGCAGGACCTATGAATATGGACATCATCTTATCACCAAGTCTTGTAATTTTTTTCTTCTTGTTACAGCTGTAACAATTAAAAATTAAAGAGGAAATAAAATTCTAAGAATTATTTCAAAAACAATTATTCCTATAACTATGTAAATAACATATTCTGGCTTTACCTTTATAACTTCTTTTTCCTCTTCAGAATATCTCAACAAACCTCCTGCGCCCATCGGCATATATAGCTTTTCTTTCTTTACCATAATCTCACTAGTTTGGGTAGAAATAAACATTTTCTTCTTCAACAAAACTTTCTAAAAATTCTTCTGAAATTCTCATAAAATTTATAAAATCAATTTCATTCAATT
>JBBITC010000085.1:0-3057 GCA_037440965.1 Candidatus Aenigmatarchaeota archaeon
AGCTTTCACACTTGTTGGCAGTTCACCAATTTCTTCCCTACTTTCAAAAGCTTGCAACTTTTCAATTAGATTGTCAATTCTTTCAATTTCTTTTAAGTTAGAATCAAGTTTGTCCTTATTAAAAAGTATTTTTGTTCTGAGGTAAGAAATTTCTTTTTCGATTTCAACATTTTTTGATATTTTGATTAGTTTTTCTGCCAATTCTCTTATGCCCTTTTCTTTTTTTTCCAGTTCTTCTTCAATTTTTTCCAGCTCTTCCTGAAGTTTTTTATTTTCTTCTTCCTCTTTAGTAATTTCTTGCTCAAGAGTTTTGTTCATTTCTTCGAAGTTTTTAATTTTTCTAAAGATAAGGGAAGCTTTAAGATTTTGAAGTTGTTTCTGTAAAGTTTGATATCTTACAGCAGCATTTCTTTCTTCTTCTAATCTTTTAAAAATCTCATATCTTTCAGTTATTATTATTTCTGCTTCCTTTAGCTTTTGGTCTACTGCTTCAAGCTCTCTTTGGGCTTTTTCTTTCTTATCGTTGTATTCAGCTATACCAGAAATTTCATCTATTATAAACCTTCTTTCTATCGGGTTCATTTCTATTATGTTTGTTACATCACCCTGCAAAATTATGTTATGTCCGTCTGGCCTGATTCTAGCTGAAGAAATAATTTCCAAAATTTTTTCTCTTGTAGTAGTTCTTCCTTGCAATTTATAAATAGAAACTCCTTTTCTGTTAACTTTTCTTGTTACTGAAATTTCTTGCTCCTCAAAAGGAAACTCCTTTTTTGAGTTGTCTAAGTATAAAGTTACAGAAGCATATTGAGCAGGAGCTTTACCATTTCCTCCATGAAATATAAGTTCATGAAGTCTTTCTGCTCTTAGGCTTTTAGCTGAAGTTCTTCCTAAAACAAAGCATATAGAATCAACTATGTTTGATTTTCCACTTCCGTTCGGGCCACAAATTATATTGAAACCTCTAAGCAAGGGAATTGAAATTTTCTTGTTAAAACTTTTAAAACCTTGTAAAGTTAGTTTTGTTATGCAGGTCATTTTTCACCTTTTATTTTTAAAATCTTGCAAAAATATTTCTATATAAATATTAGGTTTAATTGCAAATATATTTCGAAAATTATCTAGTTTTATAAAACAAAAGTTTAAATATTATTAGAGGCATATGGGAGTAAGTAAATTAATTTTTTTATCTCTGTTTCTAATTTTTCTATTTATTTTTTTTGCTACAATCTTTGCTATGCCGTTTGTTTTTACTCCTATAACATTTAATGTTACAAACGAAGTTTTAGTGGAAACTTCTGTTTTTAATTTATTTAACAAAATAGTAATAAGAGTAAACGTTAGCGATAGTGAAAACGATACTCAGTATGTATGGATTAATTTAACTGCCAGCAACGGCACATTGATTTATTTTAATGAACTTATGATTAATACTTCTATTTCTTGTGGAGAAAATTGCTCTATATGGGAGAAAAATTATACCTTAGTAGGAGGAGATCCTGTAGGATTATGGATAATAAATATATCAGCAAACAACACTTCTGGAGAGTTAGCAAGTAATTCAACAACTTTTAATGTTAATAAGTTTGTTGAAATAATAATTTCACCAGCTTTATCGCAAGGTGTTTCTTTTGGTCTTGTTCATCCTGGAAGTATAGGCAATCCTGCTTTGAATAATTCAGATTTACCAAATGGTGGAACTTCCTATAACTTTACTGTTGGCTATTCCTCAAATACTAATGTGAGTTTTTATTCTAAAATAAACGAAACAAAAACAAATTTTTATTTAAATGAATCTTGTAGCAAAACAAGCAATTATGAAAACTTTTCTTCTAACACAACTTTAACAACAGATTGGAAAATAATAGGAGATTCTTCTATAAATTGTAGTAGCATAGGTATTGGTGAAAGCTGTTGGATAAAGTATTTTCTTGATGTGAGTAATCATACACCTTCGCAATATTTTGAAGTAACTTATTATTACTGCGCTATTTATGAAGGTGGCAATCCTTCACTTTGTGAATAAAGTTTTTAAATAAAAAAAATTAAATTTTATTTATGAAAGTTAAAATTAGAGCAGAATATCTAGTAATGGTTGGTATCATTTTATTATTAGCAGCAGTAGCAAAATCTCAAGAGTCTGTAAGTGGTAATCTAACAATAAATGCAACTGTAGGCCAAGTTGTTTCGATAACTTTAAGCGAGTCTTTGCAACAAGGTATAATGTTTGGCAATTTGCAGCCAGGAACTAACAATAACATGGCTTTGAACAATACAGGAGTAGGAAATTGTACTAATTACTCTATAAGTGTTGACTCTTCGTCTACAAGTTCAGTAAACATGTGGCATAGAGCCTCTGGTAATCTTACTTCTAGTTCTAACACTATTTTAATAGGTAATTTAACACATGAAGCAAACAAAACTTGGGATGGAGAAAATGTCAACATGAGCCTAACTTTTGATGGTACCTATCAACTAACCCTTAGTTATGCTAAAATTGGTAATGGAGCTTGTGATGATACACAAACTGGTGGAAGTTGCTACATAGCTTACTGGCTAGATGTTCCAACAAACATCCCTAGCGGTGTTTACGAGACAACATATTGGTACTGTGTCAATGCAACTTTAGGTTCAGCAAATTGTGAGTAATAGCTTAAAATTTTTATTTTTGCTTTCTTTTTTTACTGATTAGTATTGCTAATACTAAAATTATTGTTATAACTAAACCAACAATTACAGGAAAGATATTAAAAGGATAGAAATAGACCCAAAATTCTATTGGTTCAACTGTAGTTGCAGCTCCAACTTGACATACCGCTCTCAAAGCACCTTTATATTCTACTCTTTGAGGATAAAAATCTAATTTTGGTTCAAAAATAACCTCAAAAGGTCCTTTAAATTTTAGGCAAACCAATCTTGCTTTATCTGAAGTTAGCGAGCAGTTATTAGCTATGCAATCTCTTCTTGCTTGTGGTTCCTGTGGACATTCAAGTATATTTTCGGTTAAAACAAAATTTTCTTGTGGGCTTAGAAATTTAGCTATTTCTTTACTTCCTT
>JBBITC010000086.1:0-3046 GCA_037440965.1 Candidatus Aenigmatarchaeota archaeon
TGAGAAGTTCCAACATTATTTTATTTCTTAGTTCAGAATCTCTTAGAGCCTCTTCTATAAGCTTTTCTTTAAAATTCTTTACATCTAGTGATGAAAAAATCAATTCTGCAATTTTTCTGGTTACTTCTTCATTATTTTTTGCTGTTTCTATGAAAGAAGCCAAGGTTTTTTCACTTATGTCAGTGCTTTCAATTTCTTGTTTTTCTTGAGTTTCTTCGAAAGTTATTTTAACTTTTGCTGGAACTTCTTCTTTTTTTGGGATTTTTATCTCTGGCATAACAAAAAAAATAAACAATTAAATTTAAATCCTTATCTATTTTTCTAATGCTTATGGAAGAATACTCCCTAGAAAATGTGATAGAGCTGTTGAAAAAAATGGATTTTTTAGACCCATTTATTAAGGATTTGGTTCTAAAAGTAAAAGAAGATGAAAGATTTTTTGCTGAATTTGTAAATTTTTTAAGAAGACGTGGAAAAAGAGAAATAATATTGAAAATAGTGAAGAAAAATCTCTTGGATTCTTGTAAGGATTTGAAGTTTAGTGAATAGCTTCAGCAAACTCTATCAAAACTTTTTCTGGATCTTTTGTCTTTACTATTCCTGATGCAACCAAAACTCCTTCTGTTCCTAACTCCAAAGCTTTTTTTACATCTTCTCCAGAAGTAATTCCAGCCCCACATAAAACTTTAACTTTTGGATTAACTTTGTAAATTGTTTCTACAAAGCTCTTTACGCTATCAGGCTTTATTATGGAAATTGCCTTACCACTTCCTATTAAAAAAGGGTCTTCATACGCTATAAACTCAGGATTGAATTTTGCTATTTCTTTTCCTTGTGTTATACTATCAGAACAAACAACAGAAATTAACCTGTATTTTTTTAAAATTTCTATACATATTTTTATTTCTTCTAACGAAAGTTTTTTTTCTGAGTGATTCACTAAACTTCCCTTTACTTCAGCTTCTTTTAAAGCTAAAGGTGATACATGGCCTGTATAGGCTCCATATTCTAAAGCATCAACATGCTGGGAGAAAACAGGAATTTTAACTTTTTGAGTTATTCTGTAAATATCTGTAAGTTGAGGAGCAACCGCTATATTAATTTTATACTCTTTAGAAATTTTCTCACAGGTTTCTGACAATTTAAGAGCTTTTTCTCCAACTGCTTCTTTGTAGCATTTAAAATTAAGAAGAATTAATGGTGTTTTGATCGTTTTCTCCCCACCTTCTTTAAGTATTTGTTATATATTAAAATTATTAAGCAAGTAAATAAAAATATTAATAAAAAATACGTGGGTAAAGATACCTAAAGTGGTAAATAAAATAATTATTCATAGATTATTCTAAAAGAGTCAAGTGATGATATGAATAGTGAAACTGCACCAGAAAAAATAAGAGTCCGGAATTTACCATTAGAAGAAAGAGTAAGATTGTATAATGAAGCAATGAGTCTACACAAAAAATATGGATGGGGGTATACGCGAATAGGTAAAAAACTTTCTATTCCAATAGATGTTATAAGACATTGGTTACATCATGGAAGAAATCCAATTCATCAAGGAAATCCTCATATCTTTAATCCAAAACCAAGTCCAGAGTTAGTGTATGTTATAGGAGTTATTCAAGGAGATGCAGATTTACATTTGCGTTCTCCTGCTATTGGAAGATCGGGACGAGTAATTAGATTAAGAGCTAAAGATAGAGATTTTGTAGCCAAATTTGCTTCGATTTCGGCAAAATTACTTGGAAAAAATGAACCGTATAAAGTAGGTTTTGAAAGAGAACAATATATGGCGTGCGTATATAGTTATTACCTTTATGAATTTTTAAAGAAGCCATTAGAAGAACTTAAACCTTTCATAGAGGCGAATCCAACTGAATTTATTAGAGGAGTAATAGATAGCGAAGGTAGTTGTCAAGTTAATGTTTGGTGTTGGAAAAATTGGAAAACTCTAGTAGTGAAGATAACCGTAACAAACACAAATGTAAAATTACTATTATATCTTCAGGAACTTTTAAAAAAGCGTTTGAATATTCGAAGTAATATTAAATCTAGCCATAAAAAAGGAAGTAAATTTAAAACTAATGATAAGATATTTGTCAGAAACAAAGATGCGTATGACTTAGTAATAGGTATGTTTAACGATGTCAAACTATTTGCTTCGCAGATTGGGTTTTCTATATATAGTTAGGAAACAACAAAAATTGCTTGATGCAATCAGAATCATAGAAAACTATGAGGAAGGCAAAGACAGGGTTAAAGAATGGTTAAAACTTTATAAAAAAGAAAATGGCAAATAGATTGTAAAATAAAATAATAATTTAAAAAGCCAAATAAATAATATGAGTGAAAAAATTACGATATCCCTTATAAAGGCTGACGTAGACAGCTTATAAGCTGGCGTTAGCAGCCTTGTAGGTCATGGCAGAGTTCATCAAGATATTATAGAAAAAGCTAAGGAGTGTTTGGAAAAAGCAAAAGACGAGAATCTTTTAATAGATTTTTTTGTTACTAATTGTGGGGACGATCTAGAGTTAATAATGACTCATAATAAGTTTATAGAAAATCCAGAAATTCACAAACTAGCTTTTGATACTTTTATGAAATGTGCAGAAGTAGCAAAATCCTTAAAACTTTACGGGGCAGGTCAGGATTTATTAAAAACAGCCTTTTCTGGCAATATCAAAGGTATGGGTCCAGGAGTTTGTGAAATGGCTTTTGAAGAAAGGAAAAGCGAGCCAATAGTATGTTTTATGGCAGACAAAACAGAACCAGGAGCTTGGAACATGGCTTTATATAAAATATTTGCTGATCCTTTCAATACTCCAGGTTTAGTTATAGACCCTAGTATGCATTCAGGCTTTTCTTTTGAGGTTCATGACCTATTTGAGCATAAGAAAATAAAGTTTGTTGCCCCTGCCGAGATATATGATTTACTTGTTTTTATAGGAGCACCCGCAAGATATTGTATAAAGTCTGTTTTTAGAAATTCTGATAATGAAATTGCTGCTGTTTCTTCTACTGACAGGCTGAGTTTAATAGCAGG
>JBBITC010000087.1:0-3023 GCA_037440965.1 Candidatus Aenigmatarchaeota archaeon
CAAATTTTTTGTCTTCAAAAGGTAAAAATTCTATAACTATTTTATTTTCAAGAACAAGGTTTGGTTTAGGTTCGATATTTTTCAATTCCTCAAAAAATCTAAACAGCTTATCTACTTCATTTTGATCAAGTTCTGAGGATAATTTTTCCTTTTTTATGCCTAGTTTTTGACAAAAACTTTCTGCATACTTTTTTGATAAGCTGAAATCCGAAGCTAAGACTTTAACTATTTCTTTTTTTTTCTCTTTTAAAATTTTTTGAAGATCAAAAAAGTTCTTTTCAAAAGGGTTAAAACAAGATGGAGGATATTTATACGTAGCTTTTGGAAAAATTTTTCTATCTTTCCACTCTCTTTTTTCAAAAGCTGTGATTATCGAGCCAGAAGAATCTGTTAAAATTAAGTTACCATTACCAAAAATTTCAAAAATTACCCTTAAATTATCAACTTCGAGCTCTACAATCCTGTCAAAATTGACTTGAAGAACTTTTTTGATGATTTTATTTAGCAAGTGTTTTCTAAGTTGCATACAAAAGTTTGAGGTTTTTCCTACCTCTTCCTTTTTTTTGGTTATGTAAATCGCCTTGCCAAGTAAAATTTTAAGAAAAAATCTTTCTTTTTTAAAGATTTCAAAGAAAAAATCTTTATTTTTTTGTTTAATTTTTTGAATTTTTCCGCCTTCTATTCTTTCTTTAATTTCCTTAAGTAAGAACATTAAGTCCAAGCTTGTTATTTCTTCGCTCATTTTAATCAACTATTTATTTTTTAAAAGAAAATAAAGTTAAACTTTGTGAATTTGAATGTTAGACGTCTAACATTGAAAATTTAAATAATCATTAAAGAAAAAATAAACTTATGAAAAAGTACAAAAGACCAAGTTGGGACGAATATTTTCTTGAGATAGCAAAAGTTGTTGGAACAAGGGGAACCTGTGACAGAGGAAGAAATGGTGCAGTTATAGTTAAAGACAAAAGAATTTTAACTACTGGTTATGTAGGAGCGCCTTCTGGTTTGCCACATTGCGATGAAGTCGGTCATTTGCTAGTCGAAACCATAGATCCTAACGGAAAAAAGAGAAAACATTGTATAAGAACAACTCACGCTGAGCAAAATGCAATAGTTCAAGCTGCTTTACATGGTGTTTCAACAAAAGAAGCAACAATGTACGTAAAGTTTGTTCCTTGCTTCACATGCCTTCCAATGGGTGAATATGTTTATAATGATTTTACGCCAGTTAAGGTGGAAGATGTTAAAATGGATACTACACTTTTTTCATTAACAGGGAAATCTGAAGTAAGACAAAAATTTGAAAGATGGTACAAAGGTGATATAGTAATTTTGAAACCAAGAGGTTTTTTTCCGATAAAACTTACACCTGAGCATCCTGTTCTTATATACGATGGTGCAGAAATGAGGTCTAAATTACATCTTAATGCTGTATATAAATACCAAAATAAGCCTATAAAACCTATCGACATCAAAGAAAAATGGATCGCTGCTAAAGATATTAAGGTAGGGGATTACTTAATTTTGCCTAAAATTAAAGGAAAAAGTAAATATGTAATAGATTTTAAGACTTACTCACGTTATCCTTGGAGCGAAAGAATGAACGAAAAAATGAAAAAACCACAAAAAATAGATAATACATTTGCATGGTTTTTAGGATGGTATGTTGCAGAAGGTCATGCTTCTATTGAACGTGAAGGTGGTGTGATGATTTCTTTAGGAAAACATGAAAAAAAGTATATAAAAAAACTTACTGAAATATGCAAATTAAAGTTAGGATGTGTAAAAATTAGAAATAAAAAAACAGCTACTTGTATTGAAATTGATTCAGGAGTTTTAGCACGTTTCTTAAGACAAAATTTTGGGCGAATCTCTGAAGACAAAAGAATTCCTTCATGGTTTTTTGAACTTCCAAAAAATGTTGTACGTTCTTTTTTAGAGGGTTATATCCTTGGTGATGGTGCTTTATCAAGAACAAATTATGGTTATAACTACATTGAAATTACTACTACATCTAAATATTTAGCGTATCAGTTGCCTCTTTTGTTTGCGAAGTTAGGTATAGTTCCGCTAATCTATGAAGTTAAGGCTCGTCCTTCGGAAATAGAGGGAAGGAAAATTATACCAAAAAATAAAATCTACTTAATCCTAATTGCTGGAAAGAGTGTCAAAAAGATCTTTAAAGATGCAAAAATTGCCAAAATAGATAAGAAACATTACTTAGAAATGAAAGACAAACTACTTGTTCCTGTAACAAAAGTAGAATATAAGAAATATGACGGCTTAGTTTTTAATTTTGAAACTTCTGATAATACATTTTGTATACCTTTTGTAGTTCATAATTGTGCAAAGATGATAATAAACGCAGGAATTAAAAGAGTTGTAGCAGAAAAAGACTATCATGACTCAGAGCTGACAAAAAAGTTTTTCAAAGAAGCAGGAGTTAAGCTCGAAATTAAGAAAAAAGAAGTAGAAAAATATCCAGACCAAGAATAAATTTTCAAGATTTTTTAGCAAGAACTTTTTCTTCTAATATTCTTTTTAATTCTTCTGTACTTTTTCCAAAATATTTTTCAAATTCTGGCGTGGTTGTTACGATTTTAGTTCTTCCAGCCTTTTCAGTTTTGATCAAACCTTTTTTCTCTAAGCCATCAACATAACCATAAGCTTTATTCCCCTGATATTTTACAATTAAGGATTGCTTTATCGGCTGTTTTACAGCAACTATAGCCAGAGTTCGCATCATTCCGTCACTCAAATCAGCAAATGGAGCAAGCTTTGCAACCATTTCTCTATAATCCTTTTTTACCCTTAGTTCAAAACCTTCTGGTGTTTCAACTAGTTCTATTCCCCTATCATCTCTATTCAATTCTTGTTTTATCTCTTCTACAAGCCTTTTTATGTCTTCTTCGGAGCCTAGTCCAACTACTTTAGAAAGCCTTTCAAGACTTAAAGGTTTATCCGAAACAAATAATGCAGCTTCTAGTAGTGCTTTCAGGTTCATTTTCTCTTAATTATTA
>JBBITC010000088.1:0-921 GCA_037440965.1 Candidatus Aenigmatarchaeota archaeon
TTTTCTTTTTAACTGCAATATTTTCTATGTAGGCTTTATCAACTCCTATTCCACCAATAGCAACCCCTATACCTTCTGCTATACTTCCAGTTTCTTCACCCTCAAGCTTAACAGCAGCGTCTATTGTTATTATTTTTGCTATTTTTTCTTTTTTTGTAATTTTTTCTACTGCTTTACCAAGTTTTCCTAATCTTCCTCCTGGGCCTTTAGCTCTGATTATATAAACTTCTTTTCCTTTCATTTTCCTTCTTGCGAGCAAAGTATCTTCTTCTATTTCTTTTAGTTTTCCATCATCTACTAAACTTGCTCCTATCAAGTTTCCTATCGCATCACCTATCGGCCAACCATTAGTTAAAGCTTCTGTACCATGAAGTAAGGCTTTTGAAGCTCTTTCTATAAAGGGCACGTTTAGCTGAAAAATTAGACCAAGCTGGAAGTTTTTCGTTTTTTTAATTAGACCAAGATAATGCTTAACAACTTTTGAAAGAAAGTTTAAACTTACTGCTCCAGAAAGACCCATCATTATATTTGCTTTTGTTTCTGTGTCACTATTTGGAGCAATCTGATTCACAAAATATTTGTATCTTTCTTCTGCTAGGTTCGTTATATGTTCGAACTTACTAACTATTCCATAAGGGTCTAATTTTACAGGTTCTATCGTAAAAAATTCAAGAAAGTGTTTTATACTTTCTTTTAACTCTTTAGAAGGGTTTTTACTAACTTTTCTTATTATAATTTTTTCTGCATTTGCAAGGTAAGAATCAATAGTTCTTGAGATCTCTTCTAATTTCCAGACAATTTGCCAATAACTAAGTCTAAGGTAAATGACTGGCATGACTACAAAAATTAACAATATGTAAATGATGTTCCAGATGTCAAAGTTGGGGTTAAAAATGTCCATTTTTATCATTTTTATAAGTG
>JBBITC010000088.1:945-2992 GCA_037440965.1 Candidatus Aenigmatarchaeota archaeon
TTTGTATATAAATATATCTTTTAAATTCTAATAAATTTTTAGTGAAAGTATGAGGTTAAAGGCTATTTTGGCTGTAATAATAGTCTTAGCAATTATCGGCCTAATTTTTTTCACAAACTCTGGTAAAAAGGTAGTCGAATTCTTGAGTGGAAAAATAAGTGAAACAGCTTCTTTTATTTTCGGGCCAAAAAATACAAAAACTTTTATAGTGAGTCTGTAAGTAAGTCTAGAAAATAAAAAAAGCTTTTATGAAAAGAGTTTTGTAATGAGAAACTCAAATTTTACAGCTTCTAGTGTTTATAATTTTATTTCTGTTGACGGCGGAACTGAAAAAGTTTCAGGAAGCAAAAGAGTTGAAATAGAACTAAGAGGAATTAACGGAAAACTTGAGATAACAAGCATTGGAACTTTAAGAATTTCAGGAGAAGCAAATTACATAAGAATCGGAGATTATGAAAGAAGTAGGGAAAAGCCTTATCAAATTGAGATGGAAGCTTTACCTTTTGATTGTTCCCCTTCTTGTAGTTTTAAAGCTGAAAACCTAAACTCTGACTTGAACTTCTTGGTTATAAGTGGAGAAGTGAAGAAGTTAAGGAATGACGGAAGTGTTGATCAGATAAAATATTTGAAGGAAGAAGGTTTAACGATTCAGGGTTTTTCTGGAAGTTTTGAGCTAGGTGATTCGACAGTTTTAAGTGGCGAAGCAATTCAAGTAAAAGGAAGTGATTTTCTTTACACAGGTTGAGCGAATGAATACAAAAAGAGAGAAGCCTAAGATAGCTGTTTTTGTTGATGGTCCTAACATGCTCAGAAAAGAGTTTGCCATAGACTTGAGAGAATTGAAAAAAAGAGTGAAAAAATATGGAAGAATAGTTATAGCAAGAGTTTTTTTGAATCAGTTCGCCCCTGAAAAATTGATAGAAGCAGTGATAAACGAGGGTTTCGAAACTATAATGGTTTTGGCAAAGGAAGAGGAAGAAGCTCAGGATATAGATGTTTCTCTCGCAGTTTCTGCCATGGAAGCGATTTTGACAAAAGATATAGATGCTATAGCTTTAGCAACTAGAGATGCTGACTTTTTGCCAATAGTTCAAAAAGCAAAAGAATATGGAAAAAGAGTTATAGTGCTCGGAGCTCAACCAGGTTTTTCTTCATCTTTAAGAAATGTTGCAGACTTTGTTGAAGAACTATAAGAAGAATTTAAATCTATAAAATCTAATAATTAATAAAGGTGATGTGGATGGGCTTAATCACAGACTTACTCAAAGGTTTTAAAAGAGAAGAAGGACTAGTTGAATTGCCAGTAGAAGAGGAGCAGAAACCTCAAGTTAGCGTAAGAGTCGAAACTTTACAAGATTTTGTTGATGTTGATAGGATAGCTAGACTTTTGAAAGAAGGAAATATCATATTTCTTAGAACTGCAAAAATGCAAAAACATGACTTGGGAGAATTCAGAAATAGTGTTGAAAAGCTAAAAAGAGTGAGTAAGCAATTTGGGTGGGACATAGTAGGACTAGAAGAAGGCTATCTGATTTTAACACCAAGCTTTGCAAAAGTGGAGAGAAGTTAAAGCTTAAAGAAGAGCCAATAGTTTTTCTTGAATTTGATTAAGCAGTATTTTCCTCTCAGTTTCTTACCTTTTATTCTAAAGACTATTTTCTTATTGTCTTTTTCTTCTAAGGTATAAGTTCCTTTATCCCATATTTCAACAGTTCCTGCTCCATATTCTCCTTCTGGAATAATTCCTTCAAAGTTAGCGTATTCTATAGCATGGTCTTCAACTTGAACAGCAAGCCTTTTTATTCCTTTTTCTTTAGGTGGCTCTTTTGGAACTGCCCAACTTTTTAAAACTCCTTCCATCTCAAGTCTTAAATCGTAGTGTAAGCGTTTGGCTTGATGCTTGTGGATCAAATAAATCTTTTCTTCCATACTTATATTTTTGAAGTAGAAAAATATGATGTGGAACAGCTTATTAAAATTTTGGAAAAATTGAAGAAAAGCAAAATCAAAGAATTGGTTGAAGCTAGAATAAAAGAATTTGAAGAGA
>JBBITC010000089.1:0-2913 GCA_037440965.1 Candidatus Aenigmatarchaeota archaeon
GTAGCTTTGTTGTTTGTTCAGAAGCATCTATTAGCCCACCTTTAAACTTTTTTTCTGCTCCTTTTCTTGAAATTTCCTTATGTTTCTCATATTCTTTCCAAAATCCTTCTTCATCAATCTCTACATCTTTTTCTCTTGCAAGTTCTTTTGTTATCTCAAAAGGAAAGCCAAAGCTTTGGAATAGAAGAAATGCATCCTTTCCACTAATTCTTTTTTTCTTAGCAAATTCCTCAAACTTTTTCAAACCTTTTAGAAGAGTATTCCTAAACTTACTTTCCTCTTTTTCTAGCTCATCAAGTATAAAGCCTTCTTTTTCTTTTAACAAAGGATATCTTTTCTTATAAATTTCAACAACAACTTTTGCAATCTCACTCAAAAATCCCCTTTCTATTCCCAAAAGCTTTCCATGTCTTATGCTCCTTCTGATTAACCTTCTTAATATATAGCCCTTCTCAACATTGCTTGGAACAACAGGGTTTTCATCACCAAGAATAAAAACAAAAGCTCTTGCATGGTCAGTAATGATCCTTAAAGAAGTTTCTTGTTTTTCATTTGGCCTTCCTATTCCTGCAATTTCCTTAATTTTTTCATATATTGGTTTAAGAGTCTTTATCTCATAAACACTTTTTCTTTTTTGTAATATTGCTACAGTTCTCTCAACCCCCATTCCTGTGTCAACATTCTTTTGTTTTAAAAACTCATATCTTCCATCTTTAGTTTTATTGTACTCCATGAAAACATTGTTCCATAGCTCAAAATACTTTCCACAATTGCATCCTGGCTTGCAATCCTTGCTGCAAGGCTCTTTACCACTATCATAAAAAATTTCTGTACATGGGCCGCAAGGACCAGTTAAACCTACAGGTCCCCAAAAGTTATCTTTTCTAGGAAGAAAGAAAATTCTTTCTTTTGGAATTCCCAAGCTTTGCCATATTCTTGCACTTTCTTCATCTCTCGGCAACTCTTCATCACCAGCAAAAACAGTAACATAAATTTTTTCTTTATCCAAACCAAGCCATTTTTTACTGGTTAAAAACTCAAAGCTTAACTTTATTGCTTCTTCCTTAAAATAGTCACCCAAAGACCAATTTCCAAGCATTTCAAAAAAAGTTAGGTGAAAATCATCCCCAACTTTATCAATATCATCAGTTCTCAAACATTTTTGCACGTTCACAAGTCTTTTTCCTAAAGGATGTGGTTGGCCTAAAAGATAAGGAATTAAGGGATGCATGCCCGCAGGAGTAAACAAAACTGTGGGATCATGCTCAGGAACTAGTGAAACGTTTGGAATAACTTCATGCTTCTTTTCTTTAAAAAATTTTATGTATAAATTTATCAGCTTCTCTGAATTTATCATAATATCACTTTAGCTTTTTACTTTAAAGAATTTTTAACTTAACTTTTAAAGATTAAGGAATGATAAAACAAGGGGATTTAAACCACTAAAAAATAAAATTGAAGGAATTAGCAAACAACCCATGCAATTCGAACGCCTAACTTTTAACCTAACACAAAGCAGTCCTATGCTTGTTGAGGCAAAAGCAATTAATAAACCAAAAACTCCTGTTACAAAAAATATCATAAAAACAATTAAAATCAAAACAGAAAAGCAAAGCTTTCTGTAGTTAAGCCTTTCCAAAAATTTTGGAATTTTTTTACCAAGAACTAAAGTTAAAAAGGATGCTATTCCAGCAGAAAAACAAATTGAACCAATTAGATAAAGAATGTCGTAAAAATTTAAATCTCCTAAAACTTTTTGAACAGCAACACTACTTCCACTCCTTGGATTTCCAACAAGAAAAAGATTTACTAAAGAAAAAATTTCATTTCCCACATTTATTCCAGAAAGAGTAACTAAAAAGCTTCTTGCATCTCCTGCTCTTCCTAAAAATTGAACCATGGCTGCAGCTTGAGAAACACCTATGGCAGGAAGTAAGCCAACAATTATACCAGCAAAACATCCTAAAATAACAGATTTTAAAACTTGAAAAAATGAAATTTTTATTTCAGAATCTGTTTGTTGCTTTGGAATAAAAGCCCTTTCTGAAATGCTTTGAAAAATGCTACTCAAACCAAAAAATCCTGTCAAGATTGGAAAAAGAATGTTTTGTTGGTTAACTAAAGAAGAATTAAGGGAAATTATTCCAAGAAAACCCGAAAGAAAAATTATAGATGCTGCAAAAAGCTTTTTCTTTAAACCTTTTTCAGAAACTATCATCAAGAAAACAACAAAAGCTATTAAATAATGAACATAAGGTCGGGAAATTTCATAGATATATGCAAAAGAACTTGAGAAAAGAGAAATAAAAACTAAGCTTAAAATTAAAGAAAAAATTCCGCCCAAGACAGTAAGTTTAATTGCTTCGTAACCTCTTCCTTCTAGCAAAAGTCTATGCCCAGGAAGAACAGAAAGGCTTGTATCTTCATCTGGAGCACCTAAAAATATTGAAGGTATAAAATTCATGAAAATTTCTGAAATTGAGGTTGAAACTATTAAAACAGCAAGATAGTAAGGATTTTGAATTATAAAAGAAAATGTGAGGATGAATGGGATTATTAAATTAACATGAAAACCTGGAACTAGTCCACAAACAATTCCAAAGAAAATTCCAATCAAACAAAAAATTAAAGTTTCAAAAATCATAGGAATCAACTTTTATATCATCAATCTTTCTTGGAATAACTTGAAGCTCTCCTTTATACTCACTAACAACTCCAGTAACAGTTATAACTCTTCCTTCTTTCAACTCATTTTCACTAATTACTTCGGTCAACTTTTCCATAAAACCTGAAAAAAGTGGAATTTGCAATTTTTTCTTTCCGTCAGAAATTGTTAGAAACAAATGGCCTGAGGGATGAGAATTTTTATAAACTATTTTTCCACTTGTTTTCACAGTTTTCCCCAAAAACTCA
>JBBITC010000090.1:0-2879 GCA_037440965.1 Candidatus Aenigmatarchaeota archaeon
AAAAATTTTGTTCTTTCTAAAAACTTCCAACCCACTTTCGCTCAAAACAGAAGAAAAAACTTTTCTCGCCTTAGAAAAAACAAGAATTAGTGCAGCAGCCTTTCCAACTATTTTATCTGCAACACAGGAATTTTCAACATTAAATTTTTCTACAGCTTCAACCAAGTCTTTTATTCCATTTGATTTACTTTCAAAAATTATTTTTCCTTCTTTAACGATAACTAGCGATAAGTTCATTTCTTTTAGTCTAGATTTAGCTATAGTTAAGTCATCCATAATAAGAATAGTTTAAAATGATAAAAATAAATTAAGCTATTCCTGATTAATTTATAAGCGTCAGTAATCTAGCCAGGTAGGATACAAGCTTCCCAAGCTTGGTGCCCGGGTTCAAATCCCGGCTGGCGCACTAAAAAAATATTTATTTCATTTTTTTAATCTTTGTTTTCTTTTTTGTAGCATACATTTTAATGAAAAAATAAATTTCTTAGGAAGCAATATATTAAATGAATGAAAGTTGAGATAAAAAACTGGGGAATAAGTCATTTACATTCTTTAAATGAGGATGGAATAACCATAAAGACTCTTATCATTTTTCCGAATGAGTGTACTTCTTTACAATATCACAATAAAAGGTTTGAATTTTGGCATGCTATTAAGCCAACAAAAATAATTAAGGAGAATAAAAGAATTGTCTTAAAAGATTATAGTTTTGAAATAATTCCAAAAAATTGCAAGCATAGGATTATAGGTTTGGATAATCCTTCTATAATAACTGAAATTTCTTTTGGCGAATTTTCAGAAGAGGATATAGTTAGGCTAGAAGACAAGTATGGAAGAAGCTAACTAAAATATTTTTTAGCAAGACTTTTTACAACTTCGTCTAAACTTTGAGAATGAAGAATGATTGTCCCAAGACTTGCAGCCATTTCTACATCTTTAGACCTAGCTTCTCTTATCTCTCTTGCCTCTTCTCTAAACTTACTTAAGCTTTTTGCGATTTTTTCAACATCATAAACACCTAAATAATTAGGTCCATAATAAGCTTCAACTTTTCCTGTTTTTAAAAGTGAGCCGTCTGGCAAAACTAAAAAGTTTCCAAGTTTTGTTGATTTTTCAAGTTTAACTACATAGTCCATAATCTTTTAGTATTGGGCAAACTTTAAAAACCTTTTAAACTAAAATTACATTTTAACTATTATAGTGATTGTATGGTACATGATATACTTGCTGATGTTTTATCAGCTATAAAGAATGCTGAAAGAATAGGAAAAAAAGATTGTGTTACTCCTGCATCTAAAGTTGTAAAAAATGTTTTGAAACTTATGCAAGAAAAAGGTTATATAGGAACTTTTGAATTTATAGATGATGGTAAATCTGGAAAGTTTAGAGTTGAGTTAAAAGGAAAAATAATAGATTGTAATGTTATAAAGCCAAACTACTCAGTCAGAGTTGAAGAATTACAAAAGTGGGAGAAAAGATTTTTGCCTGCAAGAGAAGTTGGGTTTTTGGTTTTAACAACACCAAAAGGAATAATAGACCATAGAAAAGCTAGGGAATTACATGTTGGAGGAAGGCTTTTGGCATACTTTTACTAGGTGAGAAAATGTTTTCTCTAGAATTTAAAATTCCAGAAGGAGTTAATGTTGAAGTAGAAAAAAATAAGCTTAAAGTTTCTGGGCCTTTAGGAAGTTTGGAAAAAGAGCTGAAAATTTCGAAAGAAATAAAGATAGAGAAAATTGAGAATATAATAAAAGTTTCTTGTGAAGAAGAAAGAAGAAAACTTAAGGCTATGGTAGGAACCGCAATAGCTCATTTGAGGAATATGGTTGAAGGCGTGCAGAAAGGTTTTAAGTATAAGCTTAAGATTGTTTATTCTCATTTTCCTGTCACAGTAAAAGTTGAAGGTGATAAAATTCTTATTCAAAATTTTTTAGGAGAAAGGGTTCCAAGAATAGCTAAAATAAAAGGAAATGTTAAGGTTGAGGTAAAGCCGCCTGAAATATTTGTTTCTGGAATAGATTTAGATGATGTTTCACAAACAGCAGCAAATATTGAACAAGCATGCAGAATAAAAGCTAGGGATAGAAAAATATTTCAAGATGGAATATGGATTGTAGGGCGTGAGTAAAATGGTAAACCCGAGAAAAAAACCAAGATTTTTAAGACAAGGCTCAAAAGCATATAAGCGCTTAGGTAAAAAGTGGAGAAGGCCAAGAGGAATGCATAGTAAGCTAAGGAGAAAAGAAAAATCAAAAGGGAAAATGCCCTCCCCTGGTTATGGAGCACCTAAAAATTTGAGGTATTTACATCCTTCAGGATATAAAGAGGTTTTAATTCATAACATTAAGGAATTGGAAAAAGTTAAATCAGAAAAGGAAGCGATAAAAATTGCTCATAGAATAGGAAAGAAAAAGAGGGAAGAGATTTTGAAAAAGGCTGAAGAGTTAAAAATAAAGGTGCTTAACCCATGAGTTTACAAAAAAGAATTGCGGCAAAAATATTGAAAGTTGGAATAAGTAGAGTTTGGCTTGATCCTACAAGAAAGAAAGAGATAGATGAAGCAATAACAAAGGCTGATATAAGAAAACTGATAAAAAAAGGAGCCATAAAGGCTCTACCTGAAAAAATAGAAAACCCGAAAAAAAAGAAAAAGGAAAAAGTAAGGAAGGGAGCAAAGTATTCTGTTTTTCCAAGAAAGGAAAGATGGATTTCAACTGTTAGAGCCTTAAGAAAAATGCTGAAGGAAATGAAGGAGAGAAGTGAAATAGATAATCAAACTTTTAAAAGGCTTTATATGCTTGTGAAAGGTGGGATGTTTAGAAGCAAGTCACACTTAAGAATTTACATGGAGCAGCATGGATTGATTAAAAAGAAGGGAG
>JBBITC010000091.1:0-1400 GCA_037440965.1 Candidatus Aenigmatarchaeota archaeon
AGTTTGCGCTAGCCTTCACTTCCTTTGAAAATGATGAAATAATCTTTTTATTAAGTAAAGCTAGAACAAAAGAATATAAGAGCATGTAAAAAGTTCCTATAAAGAAAACGTTTATAGTATAGCTAACCATCTCACCAAAAGGAAATGGGAAAAATCTTTCAAACCAGGAATTTTTAAGCATGTTTGGAATTAAAAAACCAATAGCACTCAAAACTTTTGCATCACCTCCACCCCACTGTCCAGAATAATAAAGAACAAAACCAAAAGCAAAAAGCAAACCACCACAAGCTAGACTGTTAAATAATGGTAAATAGCTCTGCTCGTAAAAGCTTCTTGCAAGTGCAATAATTATTGCCATTAGAATCATAAGATGGGGAATTTTATCAGGAATTTCAGTAGTTTTTAAATCCCAAATACCGGCAAGGGAAGAGCCAAAGAATGCAATAAAAAGCGAAACTTCTTCAAACATATAATAAAATTATTTTTATTATTTTTAACTTTTGCTAAGAGTATTTCTTGAAACCAATTTTTTTTGCTATTTCTCTAAAGCATTGTCTGCAATAATACAAACCGTACTTTCTTATAACCCCTCTTTTTTTACCACATCTTCTACAAAACTTTGTCGCCTTTCCGTATTTTTTCAACCTAACCACCTATGCTTCCTAAAATTTCTAATATGCCTTCCTCGCTTTCGAAAAAATTCTCAAAAATCTCTTCATATATTCTTAAATTTTTTGTCATTTCTGCTTTTTTAAACAGTATCCCATTAATTTTTGTTGCCAAAACTAGCAATTTAAAATCAGTCAAAAACCTCAACCCCTAAATTTTTTTTAACCCATTCTATTGCCTCTTCTTTGCTTATTCTGTGAGATTTTGGTATTTTCCTCTTTTGTATTCTCCTTCTTCTAATTCTAAAACCAGGCCTTTCAAGAGTAACATCAACGTCTAGACCAAGCATTCCAATTTCATGTAAATATTTCACACCAGGGATTTCTATGTACTCTTTTATCCCAAAGCTAAAATTTCCGTTCTCATCGAACTTTGAAACTTCAATTTTTTTATCTATTGCTTCTAAAGCCTTTTTTAGAAATTCT
This sequence comes from Candidatus Aenigmatarchaeota archaeon, assembly GCA_037440965.1. Classification (GTDB taxonomy): domain Archaea; phylum Aenigmatarchaeota; class Aenigmatarchaeia; order CG10238-14; family SCSR01; genus JAVZHQ01. Next base: position 1,095 of record JBBITC010000091.1, read on the forward strand.
ACTGCGTCCTTTTTTCTTAAAGTTACTTTTACACCAACTGGCTTGCCTTTTGTAACACCAAAAGTACTTCTTCTCTTAGATTTTGTTACCACTGCTTTTTTCACGGTCAGGTATTCCAAAAGTTTTTTCGCCCTTTCTATTTTTTGAAGATCAGCAGCACATCCTATGTTCAAAGTTACTTTTTCTATTCTTATATTTTTCATAGGGTTCTCTTCCATTTCTCTCACTCACTTCCTTCTGTCACAAAAAAATAATCTTTGTTTATTTCTGCTTTTTTTCCTTCTACGTCACATAAAACTTTTTTTG
>JBBITC010000091.1:1440-2421 GCA_037440965.1 Candidatus Aenigmatarchaeota archaeon
TTTTCCCAGAATTTTTCCCTTTCAAGATTATCCCTAAAGAACCAACCTTAAATTCAATATGCTTAAGAATTTTTTGAGAAGGAACTTCTATAAGAAGAGAATCTCCAGTCTTGTAATCATCTCTTTCAACTAATATATTCCTTCCATCATGTAAGTTTAACTGAATTTTTCCTTTTTTTAAAACTTTTTTGTTGTTTATCCTACAAATTTTTTTGTTAGCTTCACTTTCTTCTATCTCAATCAGCTCAAAACCCTTCTCAATAGGCATAACTCTAAAATATTTCTTAATCCTTTGCACAGAAACAACATCCATAAGCCCAACAGGATAAGCATGGTCCTTTCTCTTTTTTCCGTCTACTAAAATTTCTCCTCGTTTGATTATCTTTTTTGCTTCGCTTCCAGTTTCAGCAAGTTTAAGAATATCTCTTACGATTATCAACAAAGGAATGCATTTAAATTTTTTATGGGGCCCTGGCCTAGGGCTAACAGTAAACTTTAAAACTTTCTTAGGTACTTTCCAAAATTCTGGTGCAAGCAACCTTTTAAGTTTCATTCTCTTCCCTTCATTTTTCTTTCAAGTATTTTAACTCTTCTTTTATCCTCCAAGTTTAAATTTATTATTTTTAAATTAGAAGAATGAATTGGAACCAATCTTTCTGTTCCATCTGTTCTTTTTCTTGTTATTCCTTCGATATAAACTCTATATTTCTTTAAATCAACTCTTGTAATTTTGCCCCTTCTTTTTTTAAATTTCCCACGCATAATTTCAACTTCATCACCTTTTCTAACTGACAAGCTTCTTGTTTTATATTTTTCCCTCAATTCTTTGAATAGATGGGCTGCCATCATCTTTCTCCTGAGGTGAAGGGGTGCCGTGAACAAAAACTTCCTCTGCTTCCTTGCTTTTGAAGATTTTGGCCTCATTTCACCCCACCTCTACGGTTGAGTGGAGATGATGATAAAAATTCCAAATTTTTGTTT
>JBBITC010000091.1:2450-2849 GCA_037440965.1 Candidatus Aenigmatarchaeota archaeon
ACTTGCTATTTTTCCTATACCAGAAAATCTTTCAACAGCCTCCTTGGCAACAGGTCCCTTTATCTCAGTTCCCCTCACATTGAAATTGTCATCGACAAGAACTGCAGCATTATCCTCAAAGCTTACTCTCAAGCCGTTAGGCCTTCTGTACTCTGCCTTCTGCCTTATTATCACCGCATCCACAACCTGCTTCCTCATCTTCACATCCCCTTCTTTAACAGAGCACTTCACCACATCTGCTACTCCAGCTTTTGGCCTTCTCCTCCTCACTCCCTTGTATCCAAAAACAGAAATTATCTGCAAAACCTTTGCCCCTGTGTTGTCCGCACAAACAAGGTAAGAGCCCACTGGCAAGGCTCTTGTGACTCTTGCTTTCACCGCCTTCATCTTTCTTCCCTC
>JBBITC010000092.1:0-2838 GCA_037440965.1 Candidatus Aenigmatarchaeota archaeon
AAATTTCTCTTGCTCCACTTACATTAAATACTATAGGAAGAAGCTCTCTTGAAGAAAAACTTAATCTAAATTTATTTTCCAATAGAAAATCTCTGATAAGATAGCCACAAGTATAACCAACTATAGCTTCTTCTTTACTTTTAGCTATAAATGGACTTTTTGGGTTTATCAAACTTTCAAGAGTTACATGTAAACCAGGAAAGCTATACCTTAAATCTTCATTTATTTCCTTTTCACTAAGGAGCTTCACAATTAAGTTAAAAGAAAGTAACCTTTATAAATTTATTAGATGATTCAAAATCCTTGTTAGGAATAGCAAACCAATAGGATTTGTACAAAATCATAAATACGGATAATGATATCATTTTTTGTTAATAGAAAAATTCTTTACGAAGATTGTAAAGAAATGCCACACCAATTTTTAGAAGGCCTTAGCTTAGTTTGTACCTTAAGAAAGCCCCAATTCCTCCTAGCTCTTTAAATTGGGTACCTTCACTTGTTTCTGCTGAAATAAACTCTATTTTTGTCCCTAAACTTTTTGCTTTTTCACTCAAAAAATCAATCAGTTCTTCAATACTTTCAACACTCATAATTTGGTTGCATTTCTTGCAGTATTGAACTTCAGCTTTATCTTTTGGCAAATCTTTTTCTTCAGTTATATTACATTTACTACATCTGAGCTTGACATGAACCCAATCAAAACCTTCTGAAATAAGTAAAGTATCAACTGCTCCCATTTCTAAAGCTTTTAAGGTATCCTTAAAACCATATGTAACATCCCCACCTTTTTGTAATTCAGAAAAAAACTTGTCTATAATTTCCTTCTCTTTTACTATCGATGCTTTTTCAAGCAAATCCTCTGACCTATTTACAAGTTCCCTTAAGCCATACTCACCTGTATAGCTAGTATCTTTTACTCCTAAGACTTTCTTTTGAATTTCGTGATGTAAATAATTTCCTTGGATAAAAGCTTCTTTTGTTGGACCCGGACCTCCAACTATTACTCCTTTAAGCTCAGGCTCTTGCAAAAAAATATTAGAAGCTTCCCCAACTTTTGTGAAAAATTCGTTTAAAGCATCTTCTCTAAGTCTGTCATATCTGCGTTGTGACATTCCACCTTTTACACTTTTTGAAGGAACTGCAGATTCTAATTTTTTTAACTCTTGAACAGATTTTCCTTTAAGTAAGCCTATGTTTGCTTCTCCTGCATCTAAAACTATCAATCCATAAACTTCTCTTTCTCTCAGCATTTCTTTTAAAGGATCGAGAATGAAAATTTGATCGCAACGATAAATTTTTACTGATAGTTTTTCTGGTGGTTCCAAACTCCAAATTTCTATGTCAGAAATTCCTGGGTTTTGTGAAACATTTCCACAAAAAACTACTAATCCATTATCAGGGGTTTTTCTGAAAATTCTCAAATGTTGAATTATTTTTTCTAAAGCATTCATCACATTTTTTCTTACAGTTTTATCTTTAACGTTTTGGGCTAAACTATATTCCTCTCTTAACATATTAACAACTTCTTGCAAGTTAGAACCAGAAGGAACATAAACACTAACTAATTCTGTATGTCTTCCCTTTATTCTTTCAAGTTCTTTAACAATTTTTTTTAGTTTTAGCAGTTTCTCTTCTTCCATTTCTATCACAAGAAGTTATATAATATTATGCATAGCTTTTAAATCTTTCTCAAAAACTTTTAGCTCTTCTGGTATTTCTATCTTTATGGCTTCTTTAAGAGAAACTCCTTTTTTCTTTTTTTCCTCCCAAATTTTTGAGTCAAATTCAATCAAACTTTTAGTTAATTTTGTCATTTCCTTTTTCCATTCAGGTTTAGGAAACTTTTGTATATGAACGCTTTCCTTAGAATAAAGTTCTTTCCAAATAAAATCAGTAATAAAAGGAGCTATTGGAGCTAGAAGAAGGAGAATTGTTTTAAGGCATGTATGCAAAGTAAATAAAGCAGCTTCCTTTTCCTCTTTAGAAAATCCTTTACCATAAGCTCTTGATTTAACCATTTCTATATAATGAGAGGCAAAAATGTTCCAAGTAAATTCTCTTATTTTGTTAGAGGGTATGAAGAAGTTTAAATCTTCGTATCCTTTTATACATTCTTCTATTAATTTGCTAAGCTCTGCTAAAATCCATTCATCAGTTTTTGTTAGTTTTGCTTTTTTTGGTTCTGGGAATGTTGAAATAAACCTTGCAATATTCCAAAGTTTTGTTAAAAATTTTGAGTTAGCAAATATTCTTTGTTCAGAGCACCTAAAATCATAACCCAAGCTTGCTTCTTGAGCACCCCAGAACCTAAAGGCATCTGCACCATACTTTTCAAGAACTGGCAAAGGGTCTATAACATTTCCTTTGCTCTTACTCATTTTTTCTCCTTTTTCATCAACCCCATAGCCAGAAATCCAAACATGCTCAAATGGTAGTTTTTTTGTTATTTGATAGCATCTTAGCAAAGTATAGAAAAGCCAAGTTCTTACTATATCCTTTCCTTGAGGTCTTATACTATTTGGATAAATCTTTTTGAAAAACTCTTTATCCTTTAAAAATTTTGAAATAAATAAAGGTGAAATACTAGAATCGAACCACGTATCAAAGGTTCTTTGTTCACCAATAAAATTTTTACTATTACAAAAAGAACATTTTGAAAATGGAGGTTTTTCTTTCCATGGCTGATAATACTTATTAGGCTTTGGAACGTTTGGTTTGCCGCAATTTTTACAATACCAGATAGGAATTTCGGTACCATAAAACCTTCTCCTAGAAATTGGCCAATCTGTTGTTAAAGAATTAATCCAGTTCAAAAGTATTGCTTTGTGTTCTTTGGGA
>JBBITC010000093.1:0-2820 GCA_037440965.1 Candidatus Aenigmatarchaeota archaeon
CTGAAGTAAAAGAATCAACATCTCTCTTAAGTTTGTTAGTTATATCTAACACAAAACTCGCCTTCTAACTTTTTTACAATTTCCATAATTTTCTCTGACAATTTTTTGTTTTTTACTTCTTTTTCTTCTAGCTCTGGGACTTTTTCTTTTAACCTCAAATAAATAGAAGAACTTAAACTTTTAATTTTTTCCTCATTATCTGTAAAACCTAAACTGTCTAAATAATTATCTAATCCAAAGGAATTTCTTGAATAAACTGGAGAAAGAAAAGATAAAATCCTTTCAACAGACTCTATAAACTTTTTTTTATTTTCCTTCAAATCTTTTTCTTTCAAAATTTCATTTTCTATTTCACTTAAAGTTAAAGCTAAATGAATAATTTCTTTTTCCTTTTGTGGAGACCTTAAGAAATAAATGATGTTTAGTAGGTCCCACCTCTTAAGAAAATGAGCTACTATTTCCATTCCTTCATACTCATAGTACTTGAATCCTTTCTTTCTTACTTCTGGTAGTCTAACAGAAAATTCAAGACTTTGAGTCTTTTCTTCAGAGGCAAAAATCCTAAATCCTGCCTTTGAAGAGGGAGCTAGATCACTTATTGGATTATCGGTCATAAAAATAGAGAACTTATTTTTACATCCGTAAAACTTTAAAAATTTCTCAAAAGCTTCCGCTTTTTTAAAGTTTAAACCTGGCAAAATCCTTCCTGTGAATTTATCGTTTTTATCGAACTCGTACACTGAACCAAAACAATTAATTTTCAAGATTCCAAGTCTTTGGGCCAAAAATCCTACCGCTTCTTGAGGGGCTCCAGAATTAAAACCTATAGAATAACCCAAATTCTTAATTTCTCTCAAACCTTCTGAAGTATAAGGATTAAGCTCAAGCTCTTTTGCAGCATTCTTTGAAACTTCTAGATAATCTTCTTTTCTAAAGTTTAACTCAGCAAATCTTTTTCCAAACTTATTAACTGCTTTTCTAACTTCTAATTCACTTCTTCCAGCTCTAGAAGAAATTTCACCAATTTTACTCATAAGCTCTTTCAACTTTTCAATTTCACTGCTTCCAAAAGGCAAGTTTTCTACCCATAGTGTTGAAAGATTTTTAGAACCTTCAGGATTAAGCGTATCGTCAACGTCAAACATTATTGTTTTTAAAGATTTTGAATAAATTCCTCCCCAATTTTTCTCGATAAAAAATACTGAATCTAAGTTTGGGTCAAAAAACAAATTTTTTTCTAAGTAAAGTTCACTTAAAACTTTTTTATATTCTTCCATTTTTAATCAAAGCTAAATGGCTTTGCATTTTTCCATAAACTTTTCAAGTAAACATCAAAAACTCTAACTAAAGAAACATCACTAGACCAGACAGAAGTAAAACTAAAATTTTCCTTTTTTATTTCTGTGTCAAGCCTTAACAAAATCTCTCTTCCATCTACATCTATCATCCTTGGGTGTAAACTTGTCTTAAAAACTCTTATTTCTACACCATGGTCGTTAAACCATTTGGCTCTTCTATAGTTTGATTCGTTTATTTCTCCTATCGCAATTGTTCTAATTTTCACCCCTCTGTTTATACAAGAATCAACTGCTTCCGCAAGTTTTGAAGTCCAAGAAAAATCTCTACTTACAACATAAGCATAACTTTTTGTTTTGTCAAACATATCGCAAAGTCTATCTATAAAATCCTTCCAGCCTTTTCATTGAGACGTCCAAATTCCATTTAAAACTTGACTTTCACTTCTTGGCCTAAGAACAAAAGAAATTTTTTCAATTTTTTCTTTTGCCTCCTTTATTCTTTTTTCATTTTCTTCTATCAAATTTCTAATTGAAACTTCTGGGCTAACTGCTTTGAATTCTTTTGGTCTTATACTATAAATTTCAACCAATTGCCTCTCAGCCAACTTCTCAAGAATCTCATAAATTTTTGATTGAGGAACCTTAGACTCTCTGCTTATCTCACTTGCTTTTGAAGGGCCTAGAAAAACCAAAGCTGAGTATACTTTAGCTTCATAATCATTCATACCAAAACTTCTGAGTATGTTCACAAGTTCTTCGATACTTATTTCCACAAATTAAAGTAATACTAACTAATATAAAAATTTTGTTAATTTTACCACTTGAGTGGTAAATAATTAAAAACCACCAAGGTAGTTAATAAGAAGATTTTTGAAACAAGAAAAGTGCTATAATTATATCATTATTTCTCCTTCAAGATTTGCTCATGAAAAATAATTCGGAAATCAAAAACTTGATTTTTTACCTATACAAGTGAGAAAATGAAAATAGTTAGTTACTTAAAAGGTTACTTTAAACCTTTACCAATTCTAGGTGGTTTGATAGGTTCCGGAACATTTTACTGGGCAGGTTTTTGTATAGGATTCCTAAAAGAAACCGCAACAAACTTTTTACCAACTTTATCCATAGAAAATTATCAACAACTTCTTTATAATTCCTTTCAAAATGCTTATTCTTCTGCAGCCCAGCTTGGTTTGATTGGAGGAATAAGTGGATTAATATTCACAAGACATGGGCTAGACTATCTTGTCAAAAAAATTTTTAACAAAAAGGAGGTGAAATAATGGGAATTATCGAATGGCTCAAAACTCCTGAAGGAGCTTTTGTAGTAGCACTTCCCATAGGATACTTTGGTGGAAGATGGTTAGAAGGAAAGTTAAGTGATTACTTACAAAAAAATAGAGAAATAATGAGAGAGAACATAAGGCAAGCGGTGAGAGAAGGTATAGGATCTGCGACAAATGGAGGCTTGGCTTATTCAGAAGAAATATACATTACAAAAATTTTGAAAGAACTTCAAGAA
>JBBITC010000094.1:0-2810 GCA_037440965.1 Candidatus Aenigmatarchaeota archaeon
CACCCCCTTAATTTCAAGATACTTCCTTCCATCTTCCTCTTTAATTACACCTTCAACCCAGTAAGTGCCTCTATCAATAAGTTTATCATAACTCCCATAAATTATAGCACTTTTATCTTCTAACTTGTAAATGTTTGGAATTCCTATAGCATGAAGAGCAACATCAGCCTTAACTCTAATAACATCACCAACATTTAATTTCTTGACAATATCCTCTATTTTCTTCACTTTTATTTTTGTTGGAACTATTTTTGGAATTTCAGGCTTGATTTCTACTTTTGGAACTTTTACTTCCACCTTTTCAGGTTTTATTTCTTCTTCTGGTTTTGAAATTTCTTTAAGAGCTTCTTCTGGCTTTATAATCTTGGGTTTGATTTCTTCCTTTGGTTTTGGTGGCTTTGGCTTTGGTTTTGGTAACCTGAAAGTTATCTTTTGTCTAAAGACAACTCCAACTAAAACAACAGCTAAAACAATTATCATTACTATATAAACAAAGGTAAAATCAAAAGCTTTCGCAACCTCGCAACTTCTTTTCTCAACAGTTGGCAGGCATACATAACCAGTCTCATTTCCGCAAGTATATCTTATTCTGCTTTGTTCATTATTAACACAAGCGGTCCAATCTGTGTCTGGGGGGCAAAGAGGACAAGAAGGAATTGGGAAAGTTATTTCTTCTCTAAAGGTTCCTATTGAAAATAAGCTTAAACCCCAACACTCTGAGTAATAGTAATAATAATCTGAATCTTCGTAAATTATTGTAGTGAAAAGTCTTTCCCAAAAGCTTTCCTTGAACTTGAACATAGCTATTTGTGAAACATTAGAAATTCCTTTTTCCTTTAGCCAGCTTTTCTCTACCTTGAACTTGAACTTAAGCCTAAAAATATCTGGAGAATTTGAAAAAATTTGAAAGTAAGTATAATCATTTTCTGAAGAGGCATTAATATTAGAAGGTCTTTCAAAAATTCTTTCTACTGTTAAGTTAAGTTCAGAAACATCTTTTTTTGTTTCTACTATCATTGCTATAATGCTTAAGTTTTTCTCAAGAGGAATTTGAACATAGACTGGGATGAAAGATGAAAGGTTTTTGAGAGTTATAGAAAGGTTGTATGGTGAAACTGAAATGTTTGGAGGTGGGATATAAATTCCTGGTCCTCCTCCCCCTCCAGGAGGAGTGGGAGTAGGGCAAATTCCACAATCTTGAGGGCAGTTATTGCAATCTTCTCCAAAATCACAAATACCATCACCACAGCCTCTTGCTCTTCCTTCAACCTTTACTTCTTGAGCTTTTGCAAAAGAAAAAAGTAGTAAAAAAATTACTAAAAAAATTAATTTTTTTATGTTCATCATACTTCCCTTGCTATTAAATATATTGTTCCTTGATAAACTTGAACTTTTAACGGAACAGGATAGTTTAACCAACAGTAAAGGTTATTGGTATTTTTATTTGGATAAACACCTCTATCCCAAAAAGCTATAAGATCAGATTCTGTATTGGATAACTGCACACCAGGTGGTGAAGGAGCTTGTTCGCCAGAAGTAACATTTTTGTAAGTTATATTTCCAACGTATATTTCCCATATAGGATCGCTTGTTCCAACTAGATTTGTTCCATTTATTTTTACAGAAATATTAATATTGCTATCGTGCATAAAAGTTATATAATTCTTTCCATCGCAAGTAAAATTCTTATTTGAATCTCCCGGTAAACCAGCTTCAAATTCACAAGAATTTTCAAAAATTATCAAGCCAACGTATGTGTTAACAGATAAGGATGAATTCAAGTTATAGGCTGAATCGCCTGTAGAATTTCTAGCATAAACCTTACAAGTCCAGCTTCCATTAATACTGCTTGTATTCAAAGTAATAATGCCTGTAACTTCTATTGTTGTGCCATTAATAACATTCCAATTTAAAGTATCGTTTAGTAGCACATAGCTATCCCAACTTTCTTCTCCTTCTATCCCCCCTTGCCCAAAACAAGTAATGTTTGTATCATTTATATCATTTACAGAAGTTTCTGTAACATTTGCTTTTATTTCAAAGCTTTGTCCAGGGTTTATATTTGTTACATTTAATAAAGGAGAATCAACACTAATCGAATATCCATACTTTATTAAAAAAAGAAAAGTTGTTAGAAAAATTAAAAAACTTAAAATTTCTTTCATATCCCACCTTTTTTTAATTTTTTATAAATTAGAAAACTTACACATGCTATAGCTATTATTCCAATTACTATCAATAAATAAAAAAGATAAGGTTGTTCATAAGGTTTTGTTCTTGCCCCTTCAAAATATATAGTTATTCTACTTTCAGCACTTACTCCTATGCTTCCTGTTGTTAAGGCTGTAGCATAAGCTATTAAACTATAAGTCTCGCCTTCTTTTACTTCCTTTGTAGGATTTATCGTAGCTATAAAATTTCCATAGCTATTGGCTTTTATTTCCATTTGTTTTGGTTCTATAGTTGTGAAGTTTGAAGCGTTTTCGCTTAAGGTTAAGCTGTAGTTCATAGCTTCATCTCCTGTGTTATAAACTGTAAAAGTAATAGTGCCACCATCTAAAGTAAAATTAAATTTTCCAGAACCAGGAGCTATACCTATTCCAATTTTTGCATAAGCTAAAGAAGGAAATAGAAAAATTAATAAAAAAAACACTAAAAAATTTTTTGGTTTCATTGTTTTCACTATTTTTCTAATGTTTTTTACTGTTTAAATTTCTTTATGGCACTGTAACTGAAAATGTTATGTTTCCTTCGTATGTTTGGAGATATAAAGGTGTTGGGTAGTCTAGCCATACTGTTGAATTTGTTGC
>JBBITC010000095.1:0-2747 GCA_037440965.1 Candidatus Aenigmatarchaeota archaeon
GTTGAAGAAAAAGTTAAAACATAAATTTCTTCTTTGTAAACTGGACCAAAGTCAAATTCTTCAATAGCTCTAAATGGATTGACTGAAAGAAAGGGCTCTGATAAATTATAATTTGTGTTGAATAATTTTTGTATCGAGGTTATGAAATAGCTGCAAAGAATGTTTGCTAATTCTTTGAGCACGGGCAAGTTTTCATCGCTTAAATCTTTAAAATAGCCTATTTCTTTTTTAAGAAATATATCAGCCATTTTGAGTATATGTTTGAGGGGAGAAGAAAGCAGAATTACACCGTTTACATTATTTGTAAGTTTAATGAAAAATAGTGTAGTTGAAATTTCTTTTGGATTTAAAAGTTTTGGAACTTCATTTAAAAGCATAACTTTTAAGGAAGTTGAAGAAATTTTAACTTCCTTGTTTATCATTTCTTTCAAAGCTTTTGCAACATTTTCAGAACAAGTTAGCCATGCTTTTTGGAGAATTTTTGATTCTAGCTTTGGTAAAGTTGGTTTCTTTTTCATAGAATCATTCTAATCTTTCAAAAGCTCCTTTGCTCTCTTAACCAAATCCTTGTTGTCAAAAGGTTTTGTTATAAAATCCAAAACTTTAAGTTTTTTTAATTCCTCCTTTCCAACTTCCGAAAGTCTAACAACAGTTAAGAAAGCAATTTTTAAATCTTTAGTTTTTGGATTCTCTCTAATTTTTTGTGTTGTTTCTTTTCCTGTCATCCCTGGCATCATCATATCCATAAGAATTAAATCTGGCTTTATTTTTTCTAGTTTTTCAAGACATTCTTTCCCGCTATGGGCAACTATTACCTCAAACCTCTCTTGTTCGAATATAGCTTTTATAAGTTCTGTCAAGTTTTCCTCATCATCCACAATCATTATTTTTTTCTTCATTTTTAACCACAACTAACTATCAAAATATTACTTTTTGATTTTAATATTTTTATCTAGTTAAATCACTCAAGGAAGCATATATTTAAAAAAAACAAATGTTTATTATGAGTTTACACGAAGAGGTTAAAAAACTTTTTCTAGAACTTCTTGGTGAAGAGTTTGCAAAAGTTATAGATACTTTTGAAAATCCTAAAATTTATCCGAAAGATTTTTTGGACGAATGTAAATATTTTTTGGAAAAAATAATCGGAAAAGAAGCTGCAGAAGAAAGAGTTGAACCAATTTATGAAAAATATGTAAAAGTAAAAAGAGAAAGAAAAAAGACTAAACCTTCTTTAAAAGGTTTTTCATGGCTTCTCGGTTATAGAAAAATCCAAACGCTAGCAAAATATAACTTAAATCCCAAAACAAGTCTATTAAATTGCCAGCCTCATATGTTTCCAGAAAATTCATATAGTATATGTCAGCTATACACATAGAAATTATGCTAAAAATAATTAGAAAATAAAGCTTGAATGTTTCTGTTTTTAAAAGACTTGTTATTGCACAAATAGAAAAGAGTAAAAGCAAAAAATCTCCTATCACATATCCTACAGTAGAAAGTTTTTCCAAAAAATTTAGTTCAACGCTAGTTATGGTTGAATAGGATAAATAAAATGCAAATGTGAAAAGAAGTAGTGCAAATAAAATTAAAAAGAAAAGCTTAGTCTTTTTAATTTTCACCTGAACAATTTTACAAGTATGATATAAACCAAAAAAGAATATCGGATAGCCAATTAACCAGAAAAAATCTGCTAATGAAGCAACAGGCGCTTTGATTCCAAAAAAAATTTCATAAACCCCCCAAGTTGTTTCACCTAAAAACCAGAAAAACACTCCTAAGCTTAGGAAGAATAAAACTCTTCCTTGAAGACTTTTAAGTCCGTGAAGCTTGAAAGCATAAAATCCTATAATTGAAGCAAGAAATGAGAAAAATATCACAATTATATCACTAATGATATAAAAGCTTTCACCCAAAGGTTGGTAAATATAAAGGACTAAGTTAGCGAGGAACATCAAAATAAAAAATACCAAAGCTAAATTAACTCTTTCCATAAATATAATTTATTTCTTGATTGACTTATATTTTAATGGTAGGGTAAAATAAAACTTGCTACCCTTTCCAACCTTGCTTTCAAACCAAATTTTCCCACCTAAAAATTCCGCAAGCTCCTTACAAATAGCTAAACCCAATCCAGAACCTGTAACTTTTCTTGTGTATGGTGATGCAATCTGATAAAATCTTGTGAATATTTTTTTAAAATGCCTTTTTGGTATTCCTATACCAGTATCACTAACACAAAATCTAACTTTATCTTTCTCTTTCTTAGCTTCTATTGTTATACCTCCTTTTTCTGTGTATTTTATTGAGTTGCTAACAAGGTTTATTAATATTCTCTTCAACTTTTCAGCATCAGTTGAGATTTTAATTTTTTCAGCACTAACTTTCAAGAACAAGTTTTTCTCTTTTGCAAGTTCTTCCATCTCGTTTTTAAGTTCATTCAAAATTTCTTCTACATTAACATCCTCTACCACAGCCTTGATGGTGCCGAGGTCTATTCTTGAAAGGTCTAAAACATCTGTGACAAGCTTGTTCAATCTTTTGATTTCATTCTGTACGATTTTCAAGTATTTTATTCTCTTTTCCTTGTCTTTAATTATTTCCTCATTCTCTAAAAGTTGAGCAAAACCTGAAATGGCTGCCATAGGAGTTTTAAGTTCATGAGCAGCGATTGAGATAAACCTGTCTTTTTCTATATCTAATTTCTTCAACTCTTCAACTTTTGCTCTAAGTTCTTCATTAAGTTT
>JBBITC010000096.1:0-2708 GCA_037440965.1 Candidatus Aenigmatarchaeota archaeon
TAATTTTATCTGAAAATAGAGCTATCTATAAAAAAGAATTGGAAAAAATAGCAAATTATAGGCTTAAAAATAATTCAGATACAAAAGAGATAGAAAAGAAACCATATTCTTTAAACTTAAAGTAATAGGTATGAACGTTATCAAAAAACCTTATGAAATCAAACTTATTGAAAAGGCAGCCAAAATATCAAACTCTTGTTTAAAAATTATAGAAGATTCTTTAAAAGAAAAAATTACAGAAAAAGAGTTGAGAAAAAGAATTGAAAGAAATATAAGAAAGCAGGGCGCAACACTTTCCTTTAGAACAATTGTTGCTTGTGGTAAAAGGTCTTCAGAAATTCATCCTAAGCCAAGAGCAACTAATAAAATAATTAAAGGTTTGGGATATGTTGATTTTGGTGCTTGCTACAAAGGCTATAGAGCTGATGTTACTGTTCCTTTCATAAAAGGAAAAGTAGGAAAAAAGGAAATGGAAATAGTTAAAGCAACTTTAAAGGCTTATGATTTTGCTATAAAATCAATAAAAATTGGAATGCCGTGCTGGAAGTTGCATGAAAAAGTTGAAAATTTCCTTAGAAAAAAAGGATTTAGACTTTCTCATTCTTTAGGACATGGAATTGGGAAGAAAATTCATGAGCTTCCAACTATAGGAAAGCCAATAATAAGAAAAAAGTTGAGTAAGAAAAAACTTGAAAAAATTAAAAGGAAGTGGGAGAAAATAAAGAAAATAAGTTTTCAACCTGGAATGGTTTTTACTATAGAGCCAGCAGTTTATGTTAAAGGTTTGGGTGGATGTAGAATTGAAAACGATATTTTGCTAACAAAAAATGGAATAAAAGTTTTAACAAAATCAAAGCTGATAAAAATTGATTAAATTTAAACCAAAACTTTAATCTTTTTCTTTGAGATAATTGCCCTTACCAATTCTTTTCCAATTTCAGAAGATTTTGAAATTTTTACACTTCCTTTTTTTCCTATGGTTGCTGAGAAAAGGAAATTGTCTTCAATATAAAAATTTGCAGGTTTTCCTGTTAAACTTTTGCTAAAAACAAATTCTAAGCTATTACCACTTTCATTTATATTGAATTCAACTTCTTTTCCTAAAGTGGGAACTTTTGGTTCGACTTCAATATGAACTCCAAGCTTCTCTTCTATTTTTGAAATCATACTTCCATTTTTTCCAATTAAGCGAGGAATTACTTCATTATCAACTTTAACCAAAACTTTTTCATCAGAAACAAGCTCAGCTTCAGCATTAGGGTCAAACTTCCTTATTTCTTGTAAAATTCTTTCAGTTGCAAGTTTTTTGATAGCAGGAATTCTTTCCTTTTCACTAACAGGAACTATAACATTTTCCTCTCCATAAGTATAGATTTCATACTCAAGCCTGTCAGTTTCAAAGTCGCGAACTTCAACTACTGGTCTTGCTAAGTCAGCTTCTGTCATTCCTGTAGGAACCTTTACTGTCATTCCTAACTTGTAAACTTTTTTTACTTCGCCATCTTTAACAAAAATTATTGTATCTATTATGTGAGGAATCATTCCAAGCTCTACACGGGTAATAAACCTTTGAATAGCATCTATAGGGTCAGTAGCATGAACTGTACCAATCATTCCAACTCCTGATAAGCGCATATCAGCAAATATTTCAAAATCTTTAGTTTTTTTGACCTCATCAAATATAGAATAATCTGGTCTGACAAGCAAAAGTATTTCTGCAGTTTTTTCAAAATCCCCTTCTAATGGTCCATACTGAGTTATTTCAGGGCCAACCTGCAAGTCTCTAGGGCTTTCGACAGCCTTAACAATTTTTCCTTGATTCTTGTAAAATTCTGCTAAAGATGAAGCTAGTGTAGTTTTACCACTACCAGGAGGGCCAGCTAAAAGAATACCTGCAGCTTTTTCCTTCAACCTTTGCATCAACTTTTCAGAGAGTTTATAATCTTCTAGACTAAGCTTAACTATCGGCCTTACGATAGTAACTTCCAAACCATCAGAAAAAGGAGGTCTTGCTATAGCTATCCTATAATTTCCTAGTTGTAAAACTGTTGCCCCTGCTCTAGAAACTTCAACATAACCTTCTTCGCTAATTCTTGTCGCTTCAGATATTTCTTTTATTATTTCTTCTATCTCTTCGGCACTACAAGGCTCTTCCCTTATTTTTACTAATTCAAATTTTCCTGGCTTTCCTCTTTTAGCTAAAGGTGGGACTTCTTCTTTTAGATGAACGCTTAGAGTGTCAGGAGTAAAGAATTTTTCAAACTTAAGCCCGGTTGTTTTTATTTCAGGAGCTATGTACTTTACTTCTAAACCTTCTGCTTCTGCTACTAAGGCTTGAACATAATCTGCTGTAACTAGAATTGCTTTTTCTGTTTTTGCTACATCTCTAATTAGAGCATCAATTCTTCCACTTCTTGCAAGCCTTATGTCATCAAGACTTGGCCTTTCTCCAGTAAACCTTATTTTTATATTTTTTTCTTTGCAAAATTCCCTCAATTTCTTAAGTTCGTCCAAACCAATAAAACCCGGTTCTCTTCCTTTCGATGCTTGAGCTTGCAACTCATCAAGAACTGCAAGAGGAATAATTATCTCTACTTCTTTTTCTTTTTCTATCAGTTCTTTAACTTTTCTATCGATTATTATGCTTGTGTCTAAAACAAACTTTCCTGTCATATTAACCTAAATTATTTTTTGGTTATTTAAACTTT
>JBBITC010000097.1:0-2678 GCA_037440965.1 Candidatus Aenigmatarchaeota archaeon
TTTGCTAATGACTTTATACAAAGTTAAAAGGCTTCCTGTTATTGACAAGAAAAACAATATAGTTGGGATAATAGCTAGGGATGATATAATAAAATCTATTTCAAAGATGATGGTTTCTACAGCTCCTCCAGAAAAAGTGGAAAAAGTCCCAAGTATGATGGAGACTGATATAGATAAAATCCTTGCTGTTATTAAAGAAAGAAAAAGAGTGAAGTTCAGCGAGCTAGAAAAAATGTTTGAAGTTGGTAAAGAAACTATAGAGGAATGGGCAAAGATTTTGGAAGACCATGGCCTGGCTGAAATTTTTTATCCAGCTATAGGTGAGCCTGAGCTAAGGTGGAAAAAATGAGAATTTTAGATAGCTATAAGCTTATTGCAGAAGGAGTTCCAGCAGAGATCAATATAGTCAAAATCGAAGGGGAATTTGTTCCTATTTATGAAGTTTCTCTTCCAAAGTTTGAAGAAGCAACTTTAGCAGTTTTAGCAGCAATAAGAGAAAGACTTATAACTGAGGTTGGGGTAAAAGCTCAAGAAATTCTTGACCCAAGAGTTATGGAAGAATTAAAGCAAAGATTTTTTGTCAAATCTTTAGAGCTAATTCAAAGGCAATTGCCAAGAGTTTCAGAAGATGAGAAAAAAATTTTAGCAGGAACTTTAGTTCATGAAATGCTCGGGTTAGGAAAAGTTGAAGTTTTGCTTAAAGATGAGAATTTGGAGGAAATAGTTATTAACAATTCCCAAGAACCTCTTTGGGTTTATCACAAGAGGTTTGGCTGGTTGAAAACCAACATTGTTATTAAAACTGATTTGGAAATTTACAATTATGCGAGTATGATTGGAAGAAAGGTCGGGAGGCAGATAACTAGCCTAAACCCTTTGATGGACGCTCACCTAACAACAGGAGATAGAGTCAACGCAACTTTGTTCCCAATCTCAACAAAAGGAAACACTATTACTATAAGAAAGTTTGCAAGAAAACCTTGGACAATAACTGATTTGATAAAGAATAATACTATAAGCAAGGAAGTTGCTTCTTTGCTTTGGTTAACAATTCAGTATGAAATGAATATAATAGTTTCAGGAGGAACTGCTACTGGAAAAACTTCTATTTTAAACGTTCTAACAACTTTCATTCCTCCAAACCACAGAGTAGTTTCTATCGAAGATACTAGAGAAATTCAGCTTCCAGATTTTCTTCATTGGGTTCCTTTAACTACAAGAGAGCCAAACCCTGAAGGAAAGGGAGAAGTTTCGATGTTAGATTTAATGGTTAATGCTTTGAGAATGAGGCCAGACAGAATAATAGTAGGAGAAATAAGAAGGTCAAGAGAGGCTGAAGTTCTTTTTGAAGCAATGCATACTGGTCATTCTGTTTATTCAACTTTGCATGCAGATACTGCTGAGCAAACTGTAAGAAGGTTGGTCAATCCACCAATAAACGTGCCAGAAATGCTTTTAGAAGCTTTGCACATTATACTGGCAATGCATAGAGACAGAAGAAAAGGAATAAGAAGAGTTTTCCAGCTTTCTGAGATAATTCCAAGCGAAAGAGGAGTCCAGCTTAACACTTTGTTTAGATGGAGAGCAGACAAGGATGAAATAATTCCTTTCAAGACAAGCATGAGAATAATGGATGATTTGAGACTTTATACAGGGATGACAGACCAAGAAATTACTCAAGAGCTGATTCAAAGGCAAATGGTTATTGACTGGTTAGTTAGACACAATATAAACACAGTAAACACTGTAGGTTTTGTTATTTCTGAGTATTATTCTGAACCAGAAAAAATAATAAGTGTAATAAAAACCAATATTAGTCCAGAGAAGTTGCTTGGAGATTTAATAAAGGAGTTGAAATCTTGAGAATTCCATTACTTCCTTTCAAGACTGAAGTGGCCTTGAATTTTGCAAGAAAATTTTTTGGAATAAGCAAAGAAATGGCAAAATTTTTTCCCTCTTTAAGCTATGAACTTAAGCAGGCAAAAATTGACCTAAACCCAAGAGAGTATATTGCTTTAGCAATTTTTACTGCATTCTTTTGGTTTGCAATATTCATTTTTATAACAATTTTCTTAGGAATAATAACTAGCCCAGCAAATATTCTTGCAGGTTTTACTCCAAGTTATCTTGGAATCATGCTTTCTTTAGATATAGGAGTGACTTTTTTTGTTTTTTACTATGTAATACTTTATCCAAAAATGGTTTTGACAAGAAAGATAAGGCTTTTGGAAAAAGATTTACTTTATGCTTTAAGGCATTTGTTGATTCAAGTCAGGTCAGGAGTGACTTTGTTTAATGCTATGGTTTCTGTTGCTTCAGGAGATTATGGTTTAGTATCAGAAGAATTTGAAGAGGCAGTAAGAGAAATTAATGCAGGAGTTTCTGAAATAGAAGCTTTAGAAAATATGTCGTTCAGAAATCCTTCTCTTTATTTTAGAAGAGTTATTTGGCAACTTGTAAATGGAATGAGAGCTGGTTCAGATATAGCAGTAACTTTAAGAGAAATTGTTAATAGTTTATCAATAGATCAAAGAATTGAGATAAGGCGATATGGAGCTCAGCTTAACCCGATGGCTTTGATGTACTTAATGTTAGCGGTTATTATTCCAACTCTAGGAATAACCTTCATCATAATTCTTTCTTCTTTCTTTGGTTTATCATTTTTACCTCTTGATATT
>JBBITC010000098.1:0-2645 GCA_037440965.1 Candidatus Aenigmatarchaeota archaeon
GGTTACTTTTTTCATCACACCAAAACTTATAAAATTTTTATATTTGGTTGGGATTGTAAGCATAGATTTGCATAAAAAGAATAAACCAATACTTCCTAGCTCTGGAGGAGTTTGCGTAGCCTTTGGTGTTTTGGCTGGTTTGCTAAGTTATATTGGAATTCAAACTTTTTTTTATAACCAGCAAGCAAATTCTATCCCTTTTCTTGCTGTTATTTCTTCAGTTTTGATAGTAACTTTTGTTGGGTTTATTGATGATTTAAACGTTAAATCAAGAAAAATTAGAACAAAAGATGGGTTAAACATAAAAATTGGGATTCCTCAATGGCTTAAGCCCTTAATAACATTACCTGCAGCAATTCCTTTAATGGTTATATCTGCTGGTGAAACTACGATGATAATTCCATTTATTGGTGAAGTAAACTTTGGAATTTTCTATCCTCTTTTGCTAATTCCAATAGGAGTTGTTGGAGCAAGCAATTTGGTAAACCTTCTTGCTGGTTTTAACGGAAGCGAAGCTGGAATGGGAATTGTTTATATGCTTAGCTTAGGCTTATATGGTTTATTGCATGAAAGTTTAGGAGCAGTTTTATTTTTAATTTCTTTTGCTTCTCTTCTTGGTTTTATTAAATTTAATTGGCATCCTGCAAAAATTTTGCCTGGAGATAGCTTGACATATTTGCTTGGCTCTTTGGTTGCTTCTGGGGTGATAATTGGAAATATGGAAAAGATTGGGGTTATAGTTTTGCTTCCTTTTATCATTGAATTTTTCTTAAAAGCTAGAGCAAGGTTTAAAGCAACTTGCACAGGAAAGCTAAGAAAAGATGGAAGATTAGATCCTCCTTATGAAAGGAAAATATATTCTTTAACTCACATCATATTGCAATTTCATCCAACAGAAAAGCAAGTTACCTTAGCTTTAATTCTTATTTCAATTTTATTTTCTTTAATTCCTTTCTTAGGTATAATTTGATAGGAATTCAGCAATTTTAAAGAAAATTTTGCTGAAAATTTTTACTTTTCTTCCTAAATAGTTAAGAATTCTAACCTCTTCTTGTTCATAAAATCTTAAAGGAACTAAAATTACAAGATAGGCTAGACAAGAAATAACCAAAAGAATTAGTTTAAAGTAAAAGTTGAAGATGAAATTCTCTATAAGAATTAGAAAGATTGCAAAAATTGAAGATGAAAGAAGAATTTTGATTAAAGGCTTTACCAAATTTCTAATAGACAAGAATTTTCTTAAAAATTTAAATGTTGTTAAAAAGTAAGTGAAAGTTGTTAGAAGATAGGCTAAAGCTAAACCCCATGAAGAAAAATAATGCGTTAAAAGTAAGGCTAAAAGTAAAAATATGAGAGTAAAAGCTACTGAAATGTTTCTTGATATTTTTGGTTTTTTTATTGCATAGATTGAAGAAAGGAAGAAATTACCAAAGCCAAAGAAAAATGAAGCCAAGCAAAGAATTGGAAGAAAAGAGGTTGAAGGTAAATATTCTTTACCAGAAAAGAACAAAACTATAGTTTTTGAAAATATTGAAAGGAAAAGCAAGAAAGGTAGAGAGAAAAGAAGAATGTATCTTGTCACAATGCTTGTTAAGTAGGATTGTTTTGGTTTTCCTTTTTTGTTAACAGAAAGTTGAGAAACTATTGGAAAAAGGGAAGCTGAGAGAATGTTCGGAATTAAAGTTACAACAAAAGAAATTGTTAAAGCTGTGCCAAAAATTCCTGTAGCCTTTGGTCCTTCAAAAAAATTCAAAATAACATATTGCGAATTGTTTATGAAAAGAGAGAAAATTATTAAAAAAAGTGCTGGCAAAGCATACTCATAAAAAACAAATTTTTTATTTATTTCTCCACGTAAAGTGAACCATTTTCTTTCAAATCTTGCTAAGAATATAAGAAGGTAGCAAAGAGCAAAAGAAATTAAAGCTCCAAAATAACCAAAGCCAAAGAGAAGAAGTAAGAAGGTTAAAGCTACTTTAACACCATAGCCTATAGCATCTGAAAGGAAATATTTTCTCATATTCTGTAAGCCGTGAAGTAAGC
The DNA here is from genome assembly GCA_037440965.1 of Candidatus Aenigmatarchaeota archaeon. Lineage (GTDB taxonomy): Archaea > Aenigmatarchaeota > Aenigmatarchaeia > CG10238-14 > SCSR01 > JAVZHQ01. The sequence continues at coordinate 2,044 of JBBITC010000098.1, forward strand.
TTGCGAATAAACCACTAGCTACAAGAAGGGAAATTGATATGCAGGAAATAAAAATTGCGTTGTTGGGAAGATTAAACAAATTAGGAAAATAAAAATAGAGAGAAATTATAACTAAAGAAAAAATTGCTGAAAGAATTAGTGAGACTGAAAATGAAAATTTTAATAAAGCACCAATTTTTTTAAACTGCTTCTTTTGCGAATATTCTGAAATTAATTTTGAATTTGCAGAAGTAAAACCTATAGAGCAAAAACTTGAAAGAAGTAATGAAAGATTTGTAGCTGACATTATTACTCCATAATCTTGCGGTGGTAACATTTTCCATATTATTAAAGTATAAAGTAAGCTGAACAAGTTAATGAAGAAAATATCTAGAAAAATGTAAAAGGTATTTGAAAAAAGTTTTTTTTCAACACTCATACTATTCACTATAAACTTTGAAAGTTTTTATTAACATTCTTTCAAGAGTAAAGTATTTTAACACCCTTTTTCTTGCATTTTTACCCATTTCCTTCCTTATTTTTTCATTTCTTAAAATAAATAAAATTGCTACAGCCAAAGCTTTATAATCTTTAGGTTCAACTACTAAGCCAGTATGCATGTG
>JBBITC010000099.1:0-2621 GCA_037440965.1 Candidatus Aenigmatarchaeota archaeon
AAGAGTAAAATATTTTCAAAATTTATAGTTCATCCTTTTAATCTTTGTGTTAGTTCACTCAAAGCTCTTATGCTTTCAATTAAAGCAGGTAAAGTCTCTTTAAATGCTTTTTCCAAACTTTCAAGCCTAGCGTTCATTTCTTCTACCAAATCTTTAAGTGAATCTATTTTTGTTTCTATTAATTGTTGTTCGCTAGTTTTTACTTGAGAAACTTCGCTTAACTTTTCATGCAAGCTTAAAATTTTTGCTTCTAACTCTTTTTGCTTAAGCATGAACTCATTTATCTTTTTGTTAATTTCTTCTGTTTTTTCTTTTACCATATAGTCTATGTACTCTTCAGTCGTATATTCAGGATAAAAATAATCTTGCTGAACAGAAACTTCAGGAACTTGAGGCATTGATTGTGAAGGAAGCTCTAATGGTGCAGGCAAGCTTGCAGGAAGTTTTGGAGGTTCAGGTGGTGGAGGAGGAAGTTTTTTTGGTTCTTCTTTTGGTTTTGGAGGTAAAGCTCTTATTTCTGTAGCTCCAGTTTTCAAAGCTTCTGTCAAACCTTTATCAATTTCGTCTGGAGAATAACCCTCTTTTCTTAGAGTATCGATTATTTCTATTTCTGATAGACCGCGAGAGGAAAGCTCTTCTATTCTATTTAAAACAGAAGGTCTAGGTAAAATTTCTTCTCTTTTAACTAAAGGTACAGGCATCAAACCACTAAATTATTTTTTGTTTTTTAAAATAATAAGCTTAAATTTTCTTTTTTCTCAATTCCTCTACAGCCCTTTCCATTTCTTCTCTTGTTACAAATTTAGAAGTTACTGGGTTTAGAATTTCAACATAAGTTTCTATTTTTTTCAAGTCAGCTTTGCTAGCAGTTTTACTCACTTCTTTATTCAGTCTTAAAATTTCACTTTCATAAGAGTTCAACTTTTCAACAAAACCTTCAATTTTCTTGCCAAGTTTTGTTATATCTATTTTCAAATCATTTAGTTGATTTAACAAGTTTTCCTCTATGTTTGCAAGGTTTGTTTCTATTCTTTCAATTCTTAATTCAATATCCCTTATTCTTCTTCCATCTTCATTCAATCTTCTAACAATTTCATTTATAATAGGCCTAATGTTTATTGGTCTTTCTTCTGCCATTAATAAAGAATTTGTGAAAGGAAAAAGATAAATTTAATAGAGAGCATGGTTTGCGATTATGAGCTAAGAGAAGGACTTTTAAGAGTAAATTGCTTAGGTTGTGTTTTTGGTTCGAGCATAGAAGATTTTGAGGCGTGCATGGCAAAAACTATAGACAAGCTTTTGGAAGCAAAGAATGTTGAAAGAATTGTGCTTGCAGAGACAAGAGAAAATGAATACGATTTTGAACAAGTAAAAATTTTAAGAGAAATAGCTGAAGCTTACAATAAAATTTTGAACGAAGAGAAAATTTTGACGATGGAAAAGCTTACTCCTGCAGGCTGTGAAAAATTTTTCTCGAAAAGGTTTTCAGACTTACAATTTTTAATACTTGAGCTCTTAAGAAAAGACCCGATAGCAGCTTATGTGAGACTTCAGAAAATGATAGTTGCAGCAAAAATAAACGAGGAAAAGGCTCCAGCTGAACTAAAAAAATGTTTTACCCATTACTTGGAAAATGCTTTATTACCAATGGAAAAAATTCTTTCTTCTTGTAAGCTAATAAAAATAGCAAAGGAGAGACTAGAAGGTTATAAGTTAGGAGATAGGAAAATCTATAGGGAAATTTTTCACCCTTTAGTTAAACCAAACTTCATGCTCACCCGTTTTATGCTTCTTCCCCCGAAAAAGGCTCAGCTTTTGGATAAATATTACTTAGCTAACAATGTTTTGGTTGAAATTTTTAAGGTTCCGGGAAAGGTGAGATTAGTTTATCATATAACTCCTCCTGAATTTAAACTTTCAGAGCAAAATTTTATAATTCTTGACAGAGCAAGAAATTACCTTGCTACTCATAGACCAACTGAAACAGAAATTACTGAACCTCAAAAAGCAAGAGAAATTTTCTTCAACATAGGAAAGGATTTGATAAGGGAAATAGGAAGAAGCATGAACCTAGAATTAAAACCAGAAGAGTTAGAAGAATTGGCAATGCTTTTAGCAAGGTACACAGCAGGTTTTGGTGTTCTTGAACTGCTTTTAAGCGATGAAAAAATTCAAGATATTTATATAAATTCGCCTATAGGCTTAACTCCAATTTATATCTTCCACTCAGATTTTGAGGAATGTGAAACAAATTTAATTCCAACAAGAGAGGATGCAGAAGCTTGGGCAACTCGTTTTAGACTTTATTCTGGAAGACCTTTAGACGAAGCAAACCCTGTTTTAGACTGTGAGCTCGAAGTTCCAGGAGGAAGAGCAAGGGTTGCAGCAATAACAAGAACTTTAAGTCCTGAAGGCTTGGCTTTTGCTTTCAGAAGACATAGAGAAAGACCTTGGACCTTCCCTTTGTTTTTAAAAGCAAAAATGTTTGATCCTTTGTATGCAGGCCTAATGAGTTTTGTTGTAGACGGTGGAAGAGCTTTGCTTATAGCTGGTGGAAGAAGTTCTGGAAAAACAAGTCTGCTTTCTTCTCTGCTTTTAGAAATAATGAGAAAATTTAGAAT
>JBBITC010000100.1:0-2574 GCA_037440965.1 Candidatus Aenigmatarchaeota archaeon
TAGCGAAGAAATTTTAAAAGTTTTGATTTCAAGAAAGCTTGTACAAAAAGTTGTTAGGGAAGTAGAAGAAGTTAAAAAATTAAGAGGAAGGGAAATAACTTATCTTACTCCAGAGCTTATAAAAACTGGTTTTTGGAAGGAAGTGAAATTTAAACCATATAATGTTGAAATTATAGGCAAAAAAATTTATCCTGGAAAAAGGCATCCTTATGTTAAATTTTTGAATGAAATCAGAGAAAAGCTTGTTGAGTTAGGGTTTAAGGAAGTAAGAGGAATGAGCATAGTTACTGAATTCTGGAACTTTGATGCTCTATTTCAACCTCAAAACCATCCTGCAAGGGACTGGTCACAAAGCTTTAGCTTAAGAAATCCAAAGTATGGAAGCCTGCCAGAAAAAATAGCAGAAAGAGTTAAAACTGTCCATGAAAAATCTTGGAAATACAAATGGGATTTTAAAAAAGCCTCCCAACTTATACCTATTGCGCATGATACAGCACTTTCACCTATTATGCTAACTTCAAAAGAATTGGAAATTCCAGGAAAATATTTTCAAATAGTTAGAGTTTATAGACCTGAAGTTCCTGACTCAAAGCATTCTATCGAATTCACCCAAATGGGTGGTTTTATTCTTGAAGAAAACTTAAATTTCACCCATTTGCTAGGCTTACTTGAGCAGTTTGTCAAAGAAATAGTTGGAGATTATGAAATAAAATTTGTTGAATGTTATTTCCCTTTTACCGAGCCTTCTTGTGAAGTTTTAGTCAAACATCCTGCTTTAGGTTGGACCGAAATTTGTGGAGCTGGAATTTTTAGAGAAGAAATGACCCAAGCCTTAGGAATAAAGGTTCCTGTTCTTGCTTGGGGATTTGGTGTTGATAGATTAGCTATGGTTAAACTTGGAATTAAAGATATAAGAGAACTTTTTTCAAGAAATCTTGAATGGTTAAGGGTGGTTTGATGCCAAGTATAGAAGCTTCTTTCAAAGATATTTGCAACCTTATAGGAAAAAGAGTTTCAGCTGAAGAAATAAAAAAGCTTGTGGGTTATGCAAAAAGTGAAGTTGAGAGTATAGAAGAAGATACAGTTAAAATTGAAGTTAAAGATACAAACAGACCAGAACTATGGAGTATCGAAGGAATAGCAAGAGAGATTAAAGGAAGAATTGGGAAAGAAAAAGGTTGTCCAAAGTACAAAGTGAGAAAATCAAAGGTTATTGTTGAAGTTAGCGAAAAAGTTTCAAAAATTAGGCCATTAACTGTTTGTGCTGTTGTTAAAGATTTAAAAATTAATGAAACAATTCTTTCACAAATAATTCAGCTTCAAGAAAAAATTTGTACAACTTTTGGAAGAAATAGAAAAGAAGTTGCTCTCGGAATTTATGAGCTTAATAGAATTAAACCACCAATTAATTACACAACAGTAAAGCCAGAAGAAATAAAATTTGTCCCTTTAGATTTTGAAGAAGAGCTTACACCAAAAGAAATTTTAGAAAAACATCCAAAAGGAAAGGAATATGGGCATTTGCTTAAAGGTTTTAGAGAATATCCAATTTTTATTGATTCAAGAGGCGAAGTTCTTTCCCTTCCACCTATAATTAATTCAAACTATAGCGGAAAAGTTACAACAAAAACAAAAGATGTTTTTATTGAGTGTAGTGGTTTTAATTTTAACTTTCTAATTCCGGCTTTAAATGCTGTAGTTACTGCTTTAGCTGAAAGAAAGGGAAAAATTGAAAGTATAAAAGTTGTTTATCCAAATCAAACAATTTTTACTCCAGATTTAAAGTCAAAGAAAAGTGAGGTTGACCTAGAGTATGTTAAAAAAATTTCTGGCTTGAATTTGAGTACAAAAGAGGCTTGCATGCTGTTAGAAATGGCAAGATATGATGCAAAAATTAAAGGAAGAAAAATAGAAGTTTTTTATCCTGCTTACAGGCAAGATATAATGCATGCTCGCGATATAGTTGAAGATATTTTAATTTCTTATGGTTATGATAAAATAAAGCCATTTTATCCTAAACTTCCAACAATAGGAAAGCTTGATGAGCTTGAAAAATTTTCAAATAAAGCAGCTGAAGTAATGGTCGGCTTAGGATTTCAGGAAATTCTCTCTTACAATTTAACTAGCAAAGAAAATCTTTTTAGAAAGATGAACTTGGAAGAAAGCGAAATTGTGGAAATAGAAAATCCTGTTTCTTCAAGCTGGAGTGTATTCAGGAATTGGCTATTACCAAGTTTGCTGGAATTTTTATCAAACAATAAGCACGTAGAATATCCTCAAAAGATTTTTGAGATAGGGAATGTTGTTTTAATAGATGAAAAAAGTGAAACAAAAACTAGGGATTTAAGAAAAATTGCTTGCACTTTTTCTGATACAAAAGTAAGTTATGAAGAAATTTCATCTTTTCTAGATGCCTTTCTTTCTTATTTCAAAATTCCTTATAAGCTTAAGCCAATAAATCACAAAAGTTTTATTGAAGGAAGAGTTGCTGGAGTTTTCTTAGAAGAAAAGCAAATTGGTTTTGTTGGTGAGATTAATCCTTTGGTTTTAGAAAACTGGAATTTAGAAATGCCA
>JBBITC010000101.1:0-2527 GCA_037440965.1 Candidatus Aenigmatarchaeota archaeon
CTATTTTTTCTATTTTCTTAGGATTAACCCCAAGTTCATTAAATTTTTTTTTATAAAATGGAGTGTTATAAGCAATAGATGCTATTTCTCTTATTTTTTGAAGTTGATACATTTCAATTTCTTCTTTCGTTGCATAAAGTGAGAGTTGAGTATCTTTTTCTTTTATAAGAAGGGGTCGAGTATATTTGCCCAAATGAGGTAAAATCCTTTCTAACATTACAAATTTAGAAGCTTCTTTTACGTTCATTTTAAGCACCAGTCCATTTTATAACAAATACACATGCATTATCGCCACAGGCAATGCATTTAGTTTCTTTACATTCTATTTCTACTTTTAGGTATTCAGATGCCCCTTCAAATAATCCTACAAGATAATAATCTATAGGTTTTTCTGCTCTTCCAAAATCTCTGATGTAGCACCTTGCAACCGGATTTACTTTATTCGTTATTATTGCTTCTTTCTTTTTTAAATCCATTTTTTCGATTTCAAACTTCCCCCAACCAATTGTTGACATAGTATCAATTATAAATTTGATTACCTTATCCATCATTCCACTTAGTAATTTAGCTACTGCAGATGTCATGACTAGACCAAAAAATTTTGTGTAAAGTTCTATCGCTTTTTTAGCATGATAAATACCTATATTGTATAGAGTTTCTGGTGAAACTTTACAAATTTTTGCGACAGTTAAAGCGGGAAAAAATATGGCATTTACACCTTCTAAAAGTATAGTTCCATCTTCTTTGATCTTAAATTGACCAGCTCTTTTTAATTTAAAAAAGAATTGAGGAATAGTTGTCATAAAAATCACCTACTAAAACTCTTTTGCTATTTCCTCTATCTTTCTTTCAGTTATTATTATTCCTCCCTTTCCAATCTCAAAAGTTACAGGCTCAGTGTAATGCTTACTCTTCCTAACTTTCAAAATTCTCAAAGTTCGATTAAAAGCTCCTCCTATTCCCAAAGTTTCAAAATCCAATATAGCATCAGCAACAAATTCGCTTATCCCATCTCTTGATAATCCTGGCTCCCCTTCTACTCTATCAGTAATCACTAAAAACAAATCAAGGTTTAAACTTCTGAAAAACTCGAATATATCTGATATCATGCTTCTCAAAGCAAAGTTTGGGTCTAGTATGCCCATTACTGTTACTTCCTGAAACAAAACATACTTTGAAATATCTTTAGGCCTAAACAACCTTGGCAATGCTCCTGACAAAGAATCTAACACAACACAAGAAACTCCTTGCTTAACATATTTCTTAACCGCATTTTTAAAATTCTCGCCTATATCTTTCACTCTTTCAAAAATCAGCTGCTTCTTTTTTACCAAAGGCTTAATATCTATTCCAAGCAGCTCACACGTCATTTCCAAAGTTTCAGGAGTTTCTCCATCTATGTTAAGATAGAGAACCTTCTTTCCCTTGCTTGCTAGATTTCTAGCAGTTTGCAAGCAAAAAATAGTCTTTCCACTTCCTGGAACTCCAGTTATTAAAACTACCGAACCTTTGGGAAAACCTCCTTCTATCAGCTTATCAAATCCTTTAATTTCAGTTGCTATCCTTTCCATATCTACACCTCCAATTTAAATTTAAATTTAAAGAATTTAACCTCATGCTTTCACCAAAAAATTACAATATCTTTCACCTTTTGCAATGCAACTTTTTTCTTCACATTCCACTTCCTTCTCAAAAAACCTTGTGAAAAATCCTGATATTATTCCTGCAGTTAAATAATCAACAGGCTTTTTCTGCTTTCCAAATTCTTTAAAGTATGCTAAAGCAAAAGGATTTTTATTTGCTCTAAGCAAGGCTTTAAGCTTTTCTCCATCAATTTCAACAATTTCAAAATTTCCTAGACCACAAACTTTCAAAACACTTAACCATAGGCTTTGAACATCTTCCTTTTTTGAAGAAAATTTTTCAACATATCTCAACAAATCGTTAAACCCAATCTTTCCAGTTTCATACATTACTTTCAATCCTTTTTCTCCAAAATTTTTCTTCAGTCTTTCCTGAAGGTTTACAAGCTCATACAAAGGCTGCATGTAAAAATTTTGTGTTAGAATTGTTATTTCTCCCTCATCTATACTTGCTTGCCTTGCAAGCAAAAGTTTTCTGAAAAATATTGAAAGCATTCACAACCCCTTTAAAAATTCATGAGCTAGCCTAAGCTTTTCTATTTCTATAGGCCATGCTATGTAAGTATTTCCAACTTTTTTCATCATTATCAAACCAGCTTTTTTTAATTTTTTAAAGTGGTAAACATACTTTGCAGATAGAGATTTTTGTTCTCCCTTGTCAGCCAAAATCTCAGCGACTTCCAATGGATTTATAGGCCAGCTTGATTTTATCGCTTCTAGAACACGAGAAGTGCTAGATGAAAGTTTTTTCACCCTTTCTTCTAAGCTTAGCCATTCAAAAGCTTTTTCCATATTATAGAATATTCCAATAAAATATTTAAATATTTTTTGGAATATTCTAAAAAAAAAGGGGGGCACTAAGACTTTAAGACTTTAAGAATTTA
>JBBITC010000102.1:0-1267 GCA_037440965.1 Candidatus Aenigmatarchaeota archaeon
TTAAAAAATCTTTAAAAAAATTAAAAAAATAGAAAAAATCACTTAGTTTTTGCTAATTTTGTGCCTATTATGAAGACCACTAGTAAGATTACAATCCAATTAACAAGCTGTCTTATGAAATCTCCTATTAAAAACTTCGATTTTCCTATTTCTATAGCCAATTCTGGGTTCAAAAAGTCAAGGTAAGGGCTGTATATTGGGGTTATTATATCTGCTACAAGAGCTTGTACTAGTTGGGCTGTTGCGATACCTAGCACAAATGCTAAAGCTACTGCTATTACATTCTGTTTTTTTATAAAATCCATGAATTCCTTAAAGAAGCTCATTTATCCACCAATTTGAATTAATTTTTCGTTTTTATATATATAACGTCCAATTACTCGTGAACCCTTTTATATATAAAAATATCCTTAAAAAATTCCTCTTGCTCAGTAACAACCTTTTCATCTTGCTCTAAGTGAAGAAGAGGAACAAAATGGTCAATTATTTGATCTCTATTCCAATCTTCTACTATCTGACTGAACTTAAGTTTATTGGTTTTTAGCTTTTCCATAAGTTCATCAATTTCATTCATTATATGCTTAATCTTTTTTGTTATATCTTCTTCTGTAATTTGGGCTTGAAGTCTTGCTTTCCAAATCCTTCTTCTTTCAACTTTTCTCTCTCTTACTGCTAAAGCTTTTCTTAAAGCGTCGATTAGCTCTTCTAGAGTAACCTGCCTTTTTGGAATTCTTTTCATAGGAAGTCCCAATTGCACTAAATTTGGGTCTATTCCCAAATCAATAAAAGGTTGAGCCTTAGCAATTTCTTCCACACTTTCTTCTTCTTCAAACAAAGATAGGTAGTCTGCCTTTAGTCTTAGTAGAACTGCAGCTACAAAGACGATCTTTGCAGGAATTCTAAAGTCAAGCTCTTGGATTTTTTGAATGAATTTCAGAAAACTATCAGTAAGTTTTACTAAATCTATATCCCAAGGGTTAAGGTTCTCTATGCTTACTATATGATAGATTACTTCTTCCCAATTCTCTTTTTGAAGAATTAACTGCAAAATATTCTCTTCTTGATTCATCCTGGCATCTCCAAACCAAGTATTTTAGATTCACCCTTATCCATAGTTACCCCATAAACCCTATCGCCATACTTAATCGTTTGGTCATTGTGGGTTATGACAATAAATTGAGCCTCTTTTGAAAGTGATTTTATCAGCTCAGCAACTTTTTTTGTATTTTCTTTATCAAGAGCAGCGTCAACTTCATCAAGAATGTAA
>JBBITC010000102.1:1293-2514 GCA_037440965.1 Candidatus Aenigmatarchaeota archaeon
AAAAATAAAAGCTAAAGCAGTTAAAGTTTGTTCTCCTCCTGAAAGAGAGTCTATGTTTAATAGTGTCTTGCCACCTGGATTTGCTTGAATTATTAATCCTGATTCTAAATCTAAAGGATTTTCCAATTCAAGGCTTGCACTTCCCCCGACCATTTTCTTAAATATTTGATTGAATTTTTCTCCCAATTCTTTCAAACATTTGTTAAAAACTTCTCTTCTTTTTTCCTCTATCTTTTCAATCATATCTAAAACAGCTTTTTTTTCTTCTAATATTTTTTCATATTTAGTTTTGTACTCATCAAATTCTGTTTTGAATTTTTCATATTGTTCAATTGCTTTAAAGTTTACTGGTCCCAAAGAATTAAGCTCTTTAACTGTTTGGTCTATAGCATCTTCTAAAGCTTTTATTCCCTTTTCTATTGGTTTTATATCACCATATTGCAATACCTCTATTTTTAGGCTTTCCAGCTCTGCCTCCACTTTTGCTTTTTGAATTCTTAGCTTGTTTATTTTTGTTTGTAGAGAAAGTCTTTTTTCATAAGCTCTCCTTCTCTCATTCCTAAGCTTATCAAGTTCAACTTCAGAATCAACCTTAATTTTTTCCAGGTTTATCATTTCTTTCGTTTCCTCAGTTTGCGAATACTTTTTGAGTTTTTCTTCGAATTCCTTTATTTCTTTTTTCAAAATTTCATTTTCCTCCTGAAGTTTCTTCTTTAGTTTAAGGTATTCTTCAACCTCTTCTTTCGCAGCTTCTGCTGCAATTTTCGGATGTTTTCTTAAGAGATAACCCCCTGTCATTGCTCCACTTCTTTCTATCAAATCGCCATCTAAAGTAACCATCCTCACTTTTCCTATTCCCAAAGCCCTTGCAACCTCTAGGTTTTCGACCAAAAGAGTATTTCCAAAAACAAATTCAACAGCAGGCAAAATTTTTGAATCGCATTTGACAACTTTTGAAACTGCCCCTACAACTCCTTTTATTTTGAATGCCTTTTCATCAATTTTTTTCCATTTTATTTTATTCAAAGGAAGAAAAGTTGCTCTTCCTATTTTTTCTCTTTTAAGATAATCTATACAATAGGCAGCAATCTCGTCGCTTTCTACTACTATATCATTAAGATGAGGACCTGCTGCAATTTCTGCAGCAACTTGGTATTCTTGAGGAACTTTTATCAAATTTCTTAGACTTCCTATGACTCCTTTGAGGTTAAGGTTTAAGAT
>JBBITC010000103.1:0-2460 GCA_037440965.1 Candidatus Aenigmatarchaeota archaeon
GAGGAAATCTTTTTTGTTATGTCTTCAAGGACAGAAGTTACTTCAGATTTTTTTGCTTCTTTGCTACTTTGAATCGAAGACTTAAATTCTTCTAGACTTCTTTCAAAACTTTCTTCTAAAAGTTTTATCTTTTTTTCAATCTGATCTATTCTTTCATTCAAGTTGAAAATGTTTTTAGCTATTTCATCTGTTGATATAGTACCTTCTTTGATTTCAGCTGGTTTAAAACTAGTTAAACTAACTTCAAGATTTGAAACCTTCTTTTCAAGATTTTCAATCTTTTCTTCAAACTCTTTAGTTCCTGCTTGAGTTAAACTTTGAGAAGGCAAAATAGAAATTGTTGTGCTTAACTTTCTTAAATCTTCTTCTAAAGAGCTGATTCTATTATCTAACTCGTTTATTTTAGAAAGGTCTATTTCTGTACTTAATGGTCTAGACCTAAGATTTTCAATTTCAATTTCAATTTCACTTATTCTTTCATTCAATGGCTTTGTTGCCGAGGTAATAGTTTCATATATTCCTTCTGTTAGTCTTCTCTGCTCTTCTAATCTTTTCATCGCTTCATTCAACCTTCCAACATTTTCTTCAAAACCTTTTATGTCAATCTTTCTAAATTCTTCCATTTTTCTGTTAAAATCTTCAGCAAAATTTTTTATGAAGTTGATTTTTTCTTCTTCTTTCTTCCACTCTCTCTTTATCTTTTCTAGATCTTCAAGAAATTCTACTATGATGTTTTCTACATTTGGCTTTTCTCTAATTTTTTCCAGTTCTTCAAGAATTCTTCCTACCCTTTGCTCGAGAAATAATACTCTACTTTCGATATCTTGACCTTCTTTTCTTAAAGGTTCAGGCTGAGTTTCAAAGTCCATACTACCTAATTATATTTTCCTTTTTTATCCATATATACCATATTGCTACTACTGCTAAGATTAGACCTTCCCTCCAGAGGAAGGTATGAACAACTTCTAAGTAGCTCAACCCAAAGCTCATAACAAAAAGCAAAGTTGTTAGAATTCTTATAAAGTTAAGGAAAAAGAGAAAAGGTAATCCGATTACTAGAACTTTAAATTTTTTATTTAATTTTGAAGGGGTTGCTAAAACTAGGGCAAAAAGCAAATACATAGTTTTCCAGCCTGTACAATCAAAAGAAATTTCAAAAGTTTCTATTTGTAATCCTTTTTCTGTTTTGAAAGGTATGTAGATGAAATGATTTTTAAAAGAAACACTTGGGTTAAATTTTGAAAGGATGAAATGTAGGCTTGAAGTTAAAAAATTTTGAAGCAATGGGAAAGAGATATCGAGATAGATTACAAGATAAAGTGGAATAACTAAAATGTTTAGTTTTATTAAAAACCAAATAATTTTCAAAAGTTTTTCATTCAATTTTCTTTTCATTTTTTCTCTCCAATATTCTTTTAGTTACATTAACTATGTTTTCGCTCTCACTTTTCATGACTTCCTCGACTACTTTTTCATAAATTTCTTTTTTGTCTATTTTTTTCAAGAAATCTTCTATTTTCAAGAAAAGTTCATGATAATGCTTAAAAGCTTTAAGGCAGGCTGCCAAAGCATCCTTTTGATGAGAATCTTTAATATATTTTTCATACTTTTGGATTACCTTTACTTTTTCAAGATTTGATAAAGAAACGTCAGGATAGTATACTTTGCTTCCTAGAGAGCTTGCTATTTTTTCTATAGCTTTTGGCATAGGATTAACATCAGAAGCTATTACTAAAGGTTTTCCAAATTTTAAAATATGTTTTATAATTTCACTTTTTTTTGCTTCCTTCTTACTTGTTAGGTCAACAACATTTCCCTTTGTGTCAAGAATTGCTAAACCAACTGTTAAGCCTGTGTCAATTCCTACTATAATTCCTTTTGTCAGGTAAACACCCAATTTAATATTTTGAAAAAAGCTTTAATATTTCTCACTCAAAATCTTCTTAATTTTTTCAGCTTTCTTTCCTACAACTTTCTTAAGTTCTTCTTCACTTGCACTAAAAATTTTCTCAACGCTTCCAAAATTTTTTAATAGTTTGATTGCAGTTTTTGTTGAAACTCCTGGAAGGGAACAAACTATAAACTCTTGAATTTTTTTTATTTCTTCAGGCTTTTTACCAACTTTTATTGCTATTTCATTCTTTACTTCCCCTTGCTCTTTTTTAGCAATCCAGTAAATGAGTCTTGCTGTATCAGAAGAATTTTTTGTTGTAACTAAAGAAATTCCAAAGTCAATAAGCAAGCTTGATATTGCTGCCTTCAAAGCATTCTCGTTTATTTCTCTGTTTGAATAGCCTTCTATAACTATTATCGGTTTTTCAAAATTTTTCTTTAGCAAAGCTGCTTGCTCAAATATTCTTCCATCAATTATTGATGCAATAAAATCAGAATGAGTTTTTTTCTCTATTGCAACTTTTTCAGAAACTATGAAATCTCCAATTTTCAAAGAAGTTTCATTTA
>JBBITC010000104.1:0-2432 GCA_037440965.1 Candidatus Aenigmatarchaeota archaeon
AACACAAGCTAAGAAGTTGTTAACAATAAAAACAGTAAAATTGAAACAAACAATCAAAAATTTAAGTGGTGATGAAAAAGTAATTTATGATATGATTGTAAACTCTGGTGGTAGTATTCTTCAAAGCGATTTAGTCAAAAAAACAGGCTATTCTAAGGTTAAGGTAAGTAGGATTTTAGATGGATTGGAAGTAAAAGGTCTTGTTGAAAGAAGGAGAAGAGGAATGGCTAATATGGTTATTCTGAAACTGTAGCCTTATTGAAACTAGTTTCACAAGAATTTTAATAAGCTGTTTCATTCTACAGTTTAACATGGGAAATGAAATTAGAGAAGAAATTATAGAAATCAAAGGAATGAAGTGTGAAAGTTGTGTTAAAAGAATAGAAACAAAACTATTGCAGCTTAAAGGTGTGGAAAAAGCTAGAGTAAATCTTGTTGAAGAAAAAGCATATGTTAGCTTTGACCCTTCGCAGATAGCTATTGATGTAATAAAGAAAGAAATCGAAAGTTTAGGTTATAAAACTAATCTAAAAAACAAAGAAGAAAAAAACTCCATAAAACAAGGGATAATTTATGGCTTGTTACCTCACACGGGCTGCATAGCTTTTATCATAGCTTCAGTTTTGGGTGTAAGTTTTGCTGTACAACTTTTTAAACCACTTTTGCTTAACCCATACTTCTTTTACCTCCTTATATTAATATCATTTATCTTTGCAACAATTTCTGCTGTAATTTATCTTAAAAAACAAGGTTTTATAACTTTTAAAAAAAGTGAAAATGGTTTGGAGATAGAATTCGTGCCAAAATTGATGAAGAGAAAGTGGAAATACCTTTCTACACTTTACGGCACAACTGTTGGTGTAAATATTTTGCTGTTTATGATAATTTTTCCGCTTCTCACAAATATTTCAATTCCCCTCACAGGAGCTTTTTTAGCAGCAAACGATAAAAATTCTGATAGCATATCATCACTAACATTGCAAGTTGATATACCATGTCCAGGCCATGCGCCATTGATAACCCAGGGGCTTAAATCGATAAATGGTGTGGTAAGTGTGCAATTCAGTTTTCCTAATATTTTTGAGGTGAAATACGATCCTGTAAAAACATCAAAGCAAGAAATACTTTCGTTGGATGTATTTAAAACCTATAAAGCTACTGTCTTGAGTAACTCTTCCCAGCAATTAAACAGTCAACCAAGTAGTGGAAGTTGTTGTGGTAGCGAGACCTGTGGGTGTGGTTGTAGAAGGTGATGAAATGAAATTGAAATTGGTTTTTTTGATTTCGTTAATTGTTTTAGTTGTGTTAATCGTCATTTTAAATAGCATAACTTTCCAAAATGAGAATTTTGAACAAAAAAGAAGAAGAATTCTAAATGAGATTTTTCTTTCAATTGAAGAGGCAAAAAATCAAGGAAATTACAAATGCTGCATAGAACCCCCATGCATCATGTGTTTTCTTGGTAATTGGGTATGTAAAGATGGAAGCTGTTATTGCAGCAACATGCTTAAGGAAAATAAATTAAATTTAGTTTGCCCGGAATGTTTAGAAGGTATAAAAGAGGGGAAATGTAAAATAGGATGCTTTGAAAAATAAAGGAGGGAAAAATGAAAGACCCTGTAGAGATATTAAAAAAAGAGCATGAAGTAATTGAAAAGGGTTTAGATGTTTTAGAGCATTTTACTAATCTTAATTTGAGCAGAAATCAGAATTCTGAAATAAATATACTTTTAGAATTCTTCAGCCAATTTGCAGATAAATGCCATCATGCAAAAGAGGAAGAATCATTATTTCCATTAGCAGAAAAGAAAGGAATAGTTAGAGAAGGTGGATCAATAGGAGTTATGTTATTAGAGCATGATGAAGGAAGGAAACTGAGAAAGTCAATTGTAGAAGAATCTAAGAACTTGAATAAAAACTTTGAAAAATTTTGTGAGAATGCGAAAAATTTTGTTGGTCTGTTGAGGCAACATATAGAAAAAGAAAACAATATCCTATATCCAATGATAGATTCTGTTTTGGATAAAAACGATAAAGAAAAGCTGTTTGAAAAGTTTGAAAGAATTGAAGAAAAAATGAAAGGTGTGCATGCAAAGTATTTTAAATTAATCAAAAGTTTAGGTAAAAAGATGGTATAATGGCTAAGAAAAAAATTATTTTAAAAATTGTTGGAATGCATTGTGCTGCTTGTGCTCAAGCAATAGAAAAAGCTTTAAACAAATTACCAAGCGTAAAAGCTAATGTTAATTTTGCTCTCGAAAAAGCATTCATCCAATACGATTCTGATAAGGTAGATGTTGAAGTAATTAAAAAAGCCATAAAAGATTCTGGGTATGATATTCTGGAAGAAAAGGAAGAAGTTAAAGGAATAGGAAAAGTTAACTTGAAAGTTAGCGGTATGACTTCTCTTCATTGTGCAGGAATTGTTGAAA
>JBBITC010000105.1:0-2421 GCA_037440965.1 Candidatus Aenigmatarchaeota archaeon
TTTTCCGGCACTAGCATAAAGTTAATTGTTGAAATTTCTTTCTTTTTCACAAAAGCATTATAGAGACTTGACGAAATTATTGAAGCTAAAAATCCAAGAAGTAGAAAAAGGGTATCCGTTAGTACTAAATTAAGAGTTAGATTTTCTTCTGTCTTGTAAGTGAGATAAGTAAGCTGAAAGAATATTTCCAAAGTAGCTGTAATAATCAAAGCAAGAAGAATTATAAAATAAAAACTCTTCTCCATAATTAAACTTTAGTTTTTAATTAAAAATAAAGCTTTTGAAAGGAACCTTTAAAAACTATCTCTTTTGCATTTTCAATAAAAACTTTCAGCTTTTTCTTCTGAATTTTTGTTTTCTTATGCAATTCTTCTAAACCCTCTTCAATAAGTTGTTTTACCATAACTATTCCAGCATCTCCAAGTTTTTCTTTGTTTTTAGCATCAAGATTTTTTAAGATAGTTATTGGGTAAAGTTTTTTCTCTTCTATAAGTCTTTCTAAGCCCTTTTCTTCAGGATACTTCCAGCCTATGAAGTCAATTCCCTTACAAACAGCATACTTTTTAGCATGATCAGAAAATTTAGTATTACAAACTATCAGAATTTTATTAAAATTTATAGAATTTTTTGCTGCTTTTTTTCCTTCTATAAGGTCTTCTAGAATAGCTTGAGCCTCAAGAAAAACATCTTTACCAGTATAAGCATGGTGGTTAAAATGGTGCTTAATTTCAACCAAAATAGTTTGATTATCTTTCTTTGCGATAGCATCAATTTCATGGTCAACGCAAAGTCCTTGAATAATTTGATTTGGTATAACTTCATATCCATATTCTTTTAAAAAAAGCTGAACAAATTTTTCAAAATCAGGTTTAGGCCTAAGAGAAGAAATAGCTTCCCTTAAGTCTATTTGATACTTAATCTCTGGTTTAAATTTCTGCAAAAACTTGAAAATCATTTGAAGAATTTTCCTTGTTTCTATTCCATTATAAATTCTTCTTTCAATTTCATTAGCAATCATTTCAGCCTGCTCCTCAGAAGCTTCCATTCTTAAGCAAGTTCTTATAATTTTCTCTCTTTTAAATTCCTCTTTTCTTCCATCGGCTTTTGTTACAAGAATCATCAAATTAATTTTAAGCTCTTCTACTAATAAATATGCCGAAGAAAATATTCAGATGCCCTGTTTGTAGGGGCAAGGATTTAAATTATCTTCCATGGCTTGGTCAAATTTACGAATGTAGGAAATGTGGTTATAAAGGACCATTAATTATAGAAGAATCGAAAAGAAAAAATAAAAAGTCATAATACTAAGTTTCCTTTACCATAGGGTATATGTTTTTTTATGTCTTCTGAGCTTATTTTTTCAAGTAAGTGCTTGTTTTCGAAAGGAACTTTTAATAAAAATTCCTTTTTAATTTCTTTGGCCAACTCTTCTGAGTTTGTATCCCCTGGGCAAATTGTGACTACATAAGGAGTTTGTTTTTTTATTGCTGTTACCGGTCCGGCTAAAATTTTTACTTCTTCGTTAATTTTAGCTCCAATAGATATTCTTAGGCTAACTTTTTCTAGCCATTCCCTTTTCCCTTTAATCTTAAAACTTCCTAATGGTAAGGTCTCTTTAACAAGTTGCTCAGGCTTTACATAGAAGACATTTATACTTCCTAACCCTAAAAGCCAAGCTTTTGAATAGCTTGCAGCAAATTCTGCAGCCTCTACAATACTTTCCATAGGTATTTCTTTCTTTCTATCATTCCTTATCACAACAAAAGGTGCACCACGGATATCTGCATGAAAAATTAAATCTTGTTTTCTTGCATATTTCTTAATTATTTCTTCGTTAGTTTTTGCATCTTTTCCTCCAATCACTAAAAATCCATCACTACTAAAGAACCATCTAAACTTTTCATACCATTCTTTTTTCTCCTCTTTTTTAACTTCTTCTTTTATTTTTGTTT
Source organism: Candidatus Aenigmatarchaeota archaeon (assembly GCA_037440965.1). GTDB lineage: Archaea > Aenigmatarchaeota > Aenigmatarchaeia > CG10238-14 > SCSR01 > JAVZHQ01. The sequence continues at coordinate 1,953 of JBBITC010000105.1, forward strand.
TTTCCATAGCTTTTTTCAATTTCTCAATTTTTTCTTTCGTTTTTTTTGCTTGGATAAAGTAAAAGTTTGCATTATCTTCAATAGTTTTTCTGAAATCAAATTCAATTTCAAGATCATCAACAAGAAAAGTTATCTTTGCTCTTGCTGGATTAATATCTTTTACCACCTTTTGCTTGTCCAATTTTTCAATCCTTGATTTAATTTCATCCCATCTCAAATCTTTTTCTTTCAGTTCTTTCAGTTTTTCTATGAAATTATTAAAAATTTGATATTTTTCATAAAGAATTTTTCCAATTTTTTCGTATTTCTCTAGGTTTTGATTCAATTTTTCGAGTTGGGTCTTTTGCTTTTCAGAAATTTTATCTATTTTTTCTTCAATTTTCTTCAATTTTTCAATTTTTTCTTCTTCTAAAAATTTTTCAAAATAGCTTTCAATAACTTCATTAAAACTTTTTAAATAGATTTTTTC
>JBBITC010000106.1:0-290 GCA_037440965.1 Candidatus Aenigmatarchaeota archaeon
TACGTCTTTAAGTTGTGATAGTGAATTATAAAGCTTAACTTCATAAGGACTTTTTTCTATCTCTTTCAAACTTTTTGTGATACTTTTCCTTCTTAACTTGTCTAAAAAAGGCATAATTTTAATTTAATCTAAATAAATAAATTCTTAAGCTTTTGCTTCTTTTATCAAAATAGCGTTAACTACCCCATCTTGACTAGGCCTAGAAGTTACTTTTACATTTCCAATTTCAGTCTTAATTATACAACCTTTAGTAATTATTCCTCTCCTAACAAAATGTGGGTTTGCTTTAT
>JBBITC010000106.1:326-2417 GCA_037440965.1 Candidatus Aenigmatarchaeota archaeon
TTGTTTCAGGGTCTAAAACATTAGCAAATTCTACAGACAAAATCCTTATTTTTGTTTCTCCTCCTCTAACTCTTACTATTTTCTTCTTCTCCTTTCCTATTCTTGTATGAGTAGGCAAACTTCCTAACTCATATTTTTTCTTTTTTCTAGCTATTCTTATCAATCCTCCAGTAGGTTTTCTTCCCTTTTCTCCATGCCAAACTGCCATAAGTATCACTTAAATCTTTGGTCAAATTAGGTTTATATTGCTTTATATTTTTCTATAGGCATAGAAAAATCTTTTTCTATAGCTTCTCTGTGAATTGAATTCATGGTGCAAAAAGGAATTAATCTAGCTTTTTCTTTTTTATCAGGCACGCCATAATGAATACAACAATTCTGAACCCTTTCCAAATCAAAATTATAAGGATCCATAAAATGCATTCCTCCCACCATTAGCAAACTTCTCATAAACTTTCCGGAAGATTCATAACTTCCACTTTTAATTAAAGAATAAATTTTTGGTAATTTTGATAAAAACTTTATGCTTGTATGTTTTAAAAAAGTATAAGCAAGCTTTCTTTTCTTTGGAATTTCTTTTGTCCCCATTTTTTCAATCATTTTTTCTAGATCATTATAAAGCTTATCAATATCTATGTAACGAGTGATTGGAACAACCTTTTCCCCTTTTGCAAAAACAAAAGTTGCTAGTCCACAATGAGGGTGAGCAGTAAATTCAGGATAATATCTTTCTCCATTCTTTAAGTAATAATTTAGAACCTTTGAAAGAATGTTAATAGTTGGTACAGGGTAAAAATCTTCTTTTAGAATTTGACCATCAGTTTGCTCTTCACACAATCTAGTAAAATCAGAAAGAGTAATTCTCATCTTTTCTCTTTCACTTTTTTCAATTCTTCCTGTTATGCTCACAGGCTGAACATTTATACATCTAACAACATCTGAATTCTTTGCTCCATATCCTATAACATCTCCTAACTGGTCGTCATTCACATTACCAACTAAAGTCATAACAAGAACAATACTATCTAAACCTGCTTCTCTTGCACTTTCTATAACTTTTTGTTTTACTGGAAGTAAGTTAAGCCCTCTTGTTTTTTCATAAATTCCTGGCTTTAAACTATCAAACTGAAGGTAAAAAGTGCTCATTCCAGCGTTCTTTAATTCTTTTATATAGTTTGCTCCTCTGTTAGCAATAACAATTCCATTAGTATTAACTTCAACATGTTTATAGCCTTTTTGTTTTGCTAGTCTTATAAGCTCAGGTAAATCTTCTCTAACTGTTGGTTCTCCTCCGCTGAATTGAAGAGCCCTAACCTTTACAGGATAGTTAACTTCTTGCGCATAATCTAGAATGTTCTCTATTTGCTCTCTACTTGGTTCATAAACATAACCTTTTGCTCCAGCATAGGCAAAACATATAGGACAAGTTAAATTACATCTGTTTGTAATATCTATTATTAGTAAAGTTGTTCTTGAATTATGATTTTCACATAAACCACAATCATAAGGGCATCCTTTTTCACTTTTTCTTGGAAGATTTACACCATTTCCCAAATCCCTAAATCTTTCAGCTTTTTTGTATTGAGTGAAATCAGACCAGTAAACATCTTCAAAGCTTCCATGTTTTAAACAACTTTTCCTTATCATCACCCTATCTAATTCGTCAACAAAAAGTTCGGCGTCTAGCCTTTCAAAAGGATCTTCAGGACAAATAGATTTTGTAGTTTTAAGTTTTGTCATTCAATAACTTTAATAGTATTAATGTTTATATATTTTCTTATTGAATTAAATAGTGAAAGGAAATGACAGAAAGACCGATAGATGCTTTAGATAAAGCAAAAGGAAAAAAAGTTTTTGTGAAGTTAAAAAACGGAGAAGAAATAACTGGGATTTTAAAAGCTTTAGATTTACATTTAAACCTTTGGCTTGAAGAGGCAGAAATTCAGAGAAATGATAATAAAATAAAACTTGGAACCATTTTAGTCAGGGGAGATACAATAGTCTACGCTTCTCCTGTTCAAGTTTGAGTTTGTCTTTAAAAATTTAAAAAAAGAATTTAAAATTATTTTTAAATGAATTAATAAAAAGTGA
>JBBITC010000107.1:0-2414 GCA_037440965.1 Candidatus Aenigmatarchaeota archaeon
TTATAATCTTAGTAATAAAAAAGAATTAGCAGAAATTAAAAAATGGGGTTTGAAAACTATGTTAAAATTTTATCATGTTTTTAAGCTCCGTCTTGAGGAATTAAAAAAACAGATACAAAAAGAATCAAATTAAATGATGTTGATCATAATCGATTAAAATTCTCAGGATGCTCGTGCTTAAACCAACGAATGACTCTCTTAAATGTTAAAATTGTAAGCTCTATTCCATATGAGAAAAACTTTTGAGGATTTACTAGGAGGTAGATTAAAACCATGATTCCTTTAGTTTGGATATACTGGATAGTAAGTTTGACAATTGTAACTTATTCTAGTGCTTACATTGTAAAAAGATTTAAGCAACATGGTTTTGCTTCTTTAACTGCTTTTTATACAATTTATTTAGGAGCTTCACAAATCCTTGCAGCTAGAGTTATTAACTTCGATTTGGGATTTTATAGTTTCTTTGCTCCAGCTGCTATATTTATCTATCCATTCATTGCACAAGCATAGACATGATTAACGAAGTTTATGGCAGAAAAATGGCACATCTAGCAATAGGAATAGCTTTTGTTACACAAGTTTTGTTAGTAGTATTTATTGCCATGACAAATAGTTTATCTCCTGCTCCATTTTTTCAATTTGAGGAAGCTTGGCAAAACATATTCAGTTTAGGAATAAGGATTACAGTTGCATCATGGACTGCCTTTTTAGTTTGTCAAAACTTGGATGCTCTAGTATTTGCTAAACTTAAGCAAAGATTTTTAAAACAAGAAATTAGTTTTAAAGGTATTAGTTGGCTTAATCCATTTGTTTGGTTAAGAAGTACTTTAACTGATGCGCTTGATTTAACTTTAGATTCAATAATATTTGTAACACTAGCTTTTTATGGAGTTATGCCAATATTACCACTAATAATTGGGCAAATAGTAAGTAAAAATATAGTTGGGTTTTTAGATACTCCCTGGTTTATTTGGTACAAAACAATGTTGAGAAAGGAAAAATAACAAAAGGTTAAGATTTATCTTAAACCTATTTCTTTTTTAACTTTATCATCTTGTGTTTGAATTTCGTAAACTTTTTGGATTTTTTCTACAGGAACTAACTTAATTTTATCTTTTATCTCATGAAATGTTCCACTAAGAAGTGAAGTAATTTTTTGATAATCCTTTTCTTCATATATTAAGAAGATATTACTGTTCCAAATATCAAAAGCATGTTTTAGTTTTGCTATAGCTTGATGTAGGTTCCCACCAATTTGTATTTCAAAAACATAAGTAGGGACGCTTGCAACAACTCTTCTCCAAACAACATCAACTCGTTCTCCCAAATCTTGTATTGGGTATTCTTTTTCGACGATGAAGCGCTCAATTCTGCCTAACTCTAAAAGTTTTTCTTTTATTTCATCATGTAAATTTTTAGCTATTTCTTTTTTAACTAAAGGCTTAACTGGAACTTCTTCTAGTAATTTTGACAATTTTGTATTCCAAACTTGATCTATTCTTTCAAAAACCAATTTGATTGCCTCTTTATCTTTAATAGAATTCAAACCAGCTCGTATATTTATGTTTAAACCTGATGTGCTTACTCTCTTAGTAGGCCAATCTGTTGGAGGAAGAGCGAACTCAACTTTAAAGTCATAACGATAAGGCCAAATTACTCGATTTTCTCTAAGCTCTCTTTCCCATAAAGGTTTATCTTGTTTAAATTTATTCTCAATTCTTACAACAGCAATTATACCTTTTACAGGCGAAGTTGCATAACACAACAATAAATCTCCTTTTTGCAGTTTTTCCCATAAGTTTTTGAGACCCTCAACAATTCCCCACACATTCTCAGAAAGAGCCGTTCTCCAATTTTCTGGTGTTCCTATAGAAATCCAAACCTGCATAATTGAAATTTTATACTAAGAGTTTAAATATTTTTATTAAGTATCTTCCTTATTGTATGTAATTCTTTATGAATTAAAACTAAAATGCGTAAAATCTCTTCAATCTCGTTGTCCATAATCTCACTCTGAGATTAACATAAACAAAAAAATATAAAATAGAAATAGAACTTATGTTAGTGGTGAATTGCCAAAAGAAATTATCAAGACTTCTGAACTCTGGGTATAAAGAAGAGAATAAGCTGGAGGTTCCTTAATCTAAACTCGAAGGCCTGGACGAGAGGATAGTATCTGGACAGTTGTTCAAACCAAACGAACTGTTAGAAAGGGAGTTAATGGAAAGGTATAAAAAAGAGTTTCCAAAAGACTATCAAAAGCATTTTGGAAGCTTAGTTGTTTAAAAAGGCTAAATAAAGCTTCCTCCTGCTTTTAAAGACTTATTTTAACTCCTTAATAGTAGTTAAAATGAAAAGATTTATATATTCACTATCGTCAAATAGTAAATATGGAAATATTACCTTTGGCTTTG
>JBBITC010000108.1:0-2330 GCA_037440965.1 Candidatus Aenigmatarchaeota archaeon
AAATAGTTTGCAGCAACAAAGCTTGAGGTTATTAGCTCATTCTCTTTCAGCTCAATCCCAAAACTTCTTAGTCTTTCTATCATTTTTCTTCTGCAAAGCAGACTATTATTGGTTACAAAAAGAACTTGCTTTCCATTAGCTTTTAAGTTTTCTATTGTTTCTTTTACTCCTGGATATAAACTTTCCCAGTTCCAAGTAGTTCCATCTAAATCAATAACAAAAGTTTTGAATTTGTTAAAGTTTATCATAACTTAAATTTTGTTTTTAATTTTATTTCTTTTTATTTTTTATTAGAAAATAGTATAGAATAGCACCAATTAAGCCAGTAAGAATTAAAACCAAAATCCAAACAAGTTTTTCCTCATCGCTTTTAAACTCTCTTTTAAGGCAGTCTATTAGCATGAAAAGCCAGAAAACAAAAATTATAATACCTAAAGAAAAAACTATTAACCACACAAAAATTATAATTAAAATAGCGAACTCTAACATTCTCTCTTTTTATTCTATTGGTTTAGGTAAATAAACCTTTTTTATCCTTAAGTCTAAATAAAAATGGATGAAAGATTTTATTAGGATAACAGAAGAATTTGCAAAGAAAATTGAAAAAATGGAATTTGAAAGAAAGAAATTTGGTGAGCTTTTAAGAAATTCTTCTTTTTCTTCAAGTTTTGGTGAGCAAATAATTTTAAAGATTGAGAAAGCTAACCTAGAAAACTTAAAAGTTGCAGGAGTAGACGGTGGAATGGTAAAGCGTTCTTTGCATGGTTTAGATTTAATGCTTTTGAGAGCAGTAGGTGTTGTGTTCTTTTATTCAAATGGAAAATTAGAAAAGGTTGAATATTATCCAGAAGCTATGCCTATGCCAACTCCAAAAATAGTTTTTGAACCTTTGCACGAAGTAGAGTTTGAAATAAACGCAAATTATGAAAGACAAATAGTTGAAGTTAGCTTAGCTTCAGAAGTTATAGAAAAGTTTAAACCTGAGATAATTTTTTTAGACGGTTCAATAATTCCACACTATACAGAAAAGCCAGCAAAAGATTCTCTTCTATTTCCAACTTATAAAAAGCTAATAAGCTCTTATCTTAATCTATTTTCAAAAGCAAAAGAAAATAATTCAATTCTTGCTGGAATAATAGAAGACTCAAGAGGCACAAGATTTTGTGAATTAATAAAAGAAAAAATTCAATTTGACCAAAACTTTCTTGGGTTTAAACCTTTGCTTGAAACAACAAGAGATACTAACCTTTTAACTTATGTTTTAAAACATGATGAAAGAACTTTTGTTTTTAATTATTCTTCTTCTCCAAATGAGCATCCAATTTTAAAAGAATTTGGTGATTTTTCAAATTCAATTTTCTCTTTCTATCTTAAAACTGCAGAGTTTGATAGACCAATAAGAGTTGATTTTCTAGCAGAAAAAAATTGCATCGAGAAAGCAAACTTCATCTCCTCTGTTTTGCTCAATTTGAGTGGACATTCAAGCTATGGCATGCCTTCAGTTTTAATAGAGGCGGACCAAAGAGCAAAACTCACAGAAAATGATTTAGAACTATTTTATTCAGATTTGCTTACAAAAGTCGGTAATATAGCTAGCTTGTTTAGTTTAAGAAGGGAGCAAAGACCATTCTAACCTTTTCTTTTAATTTTCTTTCTTGTTAGCAAATATATTATTTCTAAAATTCCAAGTGTGTTTACTAAAAATAAAACTATGAACCAATTTTTTTCTCTTCTTGTTCCAGCAGCCCATAGGGCTAAGCCCTTCCAAAAAAGACTCCAAAAAATTAAAGGCAATAAAATATAAGGCTCCAACAAAAACATTAGAACATTTTCCATATTTTTTATTTGTTTTTTCAAATAAATATTATTTCAAAATTTTTCCAGTTTCCAAATACCAAAGATATAAATCGAGTTCTGCTAAACTTAAATTAGCTTTCTTTCCTATTTCTTTCATTAAACTTTCAATTTCTAGATATTTTTTTCTCGTAAGAGTTTTAGGTTTTTTTATAAGTCCAAATTTTTCTAACAAATCAAGAATGTGAAAGTCTATAATTGCAAAATTTTTATAGCCCATATTTCTTAAAAAATGACTTGCTTCCTTATAACCCAAACCTTTTATACTCCTTACTAACCATTCTCTTATTTCTTCTTCTTCCAAATTCTCTAAAACATTTTTCAAAGAATCCTTAAATTTTCTTGCTTCAACTATATAGCTTGCCCTTGTTTCTGGAAACCTATGACCAAGTTTTTTCAACATTTTTTCTAATTCTTTATTTTCCAAAAATAGGAAACCATTTCCAATTTCTTTCTGGATTTTTATGCTTCTTTCT
>JBBITC010000109.1:0-2310 GCA_037440965.1 Candidatus Aenigmatarchaeota archaeon
TTAGACTACAGGCCCACTGATTAAATTTAAACTACTTTTAAGGTTATAAAATATTTCGTTTATTTCATCCTCAACTTTTAATCCAGAATTTATTACTGGTTTTAGGTTTACAACACAATCTATTACTTTTTTCTCATAAGATATTTTACCCAATAATTTTTCTTCAAACAATTTCTCAATTTTTCTTGAGTTTGAAGGATTTATATTCCATTTGTTAATAACAACTCCATAAGGAATTTGAAAATGGTTAACAATTTCCAAAATTCTTTTTAAATCTGAAAATCCAGACGGTGTAGGTTCTGTTACTAAAATAGCAAAATTGCTTCCCCTTACAGAAGCTATGACTGGACAACCAATTCCAGCAGGAGAATCAAAAACTACTATTTCATGGTCAAACTCTTCTGCCTTTCTTTTCAATTCTTCCACTATTTTACCAGATCCACTTTCGCCAGCATAAAGCTTTCCTGAAACTAAGGGAAAACCATATTTTGTTTTACTAATCCTTATTTCTCCATTTTTAACTTCCTTAATTTTAATCGCATTTACTGGACAAACTAATTTACAAGCACCACAACCTTCGCATAAGAAAGGATTTATTTCAAAACTGTCCTTTCTTTCTATGGCTTTAAATACACAAACTTTTTCACATTTTCCGCATCGTATACATTTTTTCCTATCGATAAAAGCTTTTTCTGAAGTTGAAATTCTTTCTATGAAATCATATTTAGTCATCCCTAACCATAACCCTAAGTTAGGAGCATCTACATCACAATCACAAGCAACAACTCTTTTTTCTTTTAAAAACAATAGCACAAGAGCTGAAGCAAGCATGCTTTTTCCTACACCACCTTTCCCTGAAGCCACTACTATCTTCATCTAACATCCTCCAAAATATTCACAATTTTTTCCAACTTTCTACTGCAATATGCTTTAATTAACTTTTCTGAATATGGAATTTCAATAGAAATTTTTGATTTAAACTTTCTCGCCATCCTTTCTATTTCTTTTCTATTTCCAACATCAGCTTTATTTAAAACAATTTTTGTTGAAAGATTCAATTTTTTTGTAAGTTCAAGAATTACTCCAAGATCATAAGCTCCTAAAGGAGTTGGCTCAGTAACAGCATAAACTTTATCGCTATTTAATAAAGCTTGAATTACATTACAATGAGCCCCTGGTGAAGTATCAATAATTAGATAATCTGCATTTATTTTTTTACTAAACTTTATAGATCTCTCTTTAACCTCTCTTACTATCGGTCCAGTTTCCGATATTCCAGTTTTACACTGTCCTGTAATAAGCCAAAAATTATTTTTGATTTTATTGATGAAAGATTTGCCTGCAATTTCTTTCTTCCTATTTATTGCTTTATTTGGGCAAGAAAGCCAACATGCACCACAGCTTGTACAAAGGTCAAGAATAAATTTTGGATAATTATTTTCAACCCAAAAGATTGCATGCTCTCTACAAACTTTAGAGCACAAACCACATTTTTTGCATTTTTCTTCGCTCAGCTTAGGAAATTCTTGATATATTGGTTTAGGATTCTTCAATTTTTGATTTAAAATCAAGTAATCATTAGGACATTCAACATCACAATCGCATAAAACAACTTTTTTCTTTTGTTTAAGCATTTTAAAAGCTAGGAGAATTGCAAAGGTAGATTTTCCTACACCACCTTTTACTCCCGTGGAGGCAATAATTTTCATTAAATTCCTCATCTCTTTAAAATTGAAGAAATCAAAAAAAAAGTAAATGAGGAAATAAATGAACTCAATGAAGCTATTAAAGATGACAATAAGGAAAATATTGAACACGAAATCGGTGATGTTCTAATATCTATAGTAACTCTTGCTTTATATCTTGATATAAATCCTGAACAGGCATTGAACAAATGTTGTAATAGATTTATCAGAAGATTTGAATATATAGAAAAAGAACTTGAAAAAATTGGAAAGAATATTTTTAATGTCTCAAGAGAAGATATTGAAAAATTATGGGAAAAATCAAAATTAGAAATTAACATTTAATGGAGTATGATGTTTAAAAGTTGTTTTTTTGAAGGTATAAATATTTGTTATTATTAAATAAAATGCAAAATGACTTTAAATTAGGCAGTTATGGATTTATTTAATTCAATATTAGAAAATTTTTCTGCTACTGGTGAATTAATTTTACTTTTACCTTTTTTAGTTCTGATTCTTTGTGGCCTTGGTTTACCCTTGCCTGAAGACATAGTTTTAATTTTTATTGGCTTTCTTACATATAATGGTTATGGAAACCTATCATTAAGTTTAACACTTGGATATC
>JBBITC010000110.1:0-2254 GCA_037440965.1 Candidatus Aenigmatarchaeota archaeon
ATACAAAAAACGCTCAAAAAATATTTGAATTACTTGAGAAAAGCCCAAGAGGTCTAACAATAAGCGATATAACCAGAGAACTCAAATTAAACAGACATACGGTAACAAAACTTATAGAGAAAATGCTAATAGAAAAGAAAGTTAACTATGACGAAAAAGGTCCTGCAAAAGTTTTCTATTCTCAAGGAACCAGCAAGTTTGTTGGAAGAATTGACCAAGGAAGATGGGACACTTTATGGTTTAATGTTTTCAAGCCAAAATATCCGGGAGAAGAAGAATTTTTAAGGATAAACCAAACAAAGCATGATTTTCTTATAAGATCTTCGAGCAAGTTTAAATCTATAGGGGCAGTTGCAATTAAAAAAAGTAACCTGGTAAGTGTGATAAAACTTTTAAAGGAAGTAGCAAAAAAAGAATTTGATATCGAAGTTTAGGAAACTATAATTCCAAGAGTAGCTATTATCAGAAAGACAATTTGCCTTATCTCAAACCTAGGTCTCCAGTTGAAATATCCAGAAGAAAGCTTAACAGTACCTTTATCACCATTTATTGTTACCTGATACTTGTTAGAATTTAAAAATTTTATTTTCGGTCTAAAGCTTATAACCCTCAAGCAAGTAGGAAATTTTTCCAAATAAAAATTGAATTTTTCATTTTTTTCAAGATAATTTCCTCTTAAAATTTCGTATATCAACCCTTCTACATTCCTAAACATAGCTTGTTTAAGTTCGATTCCATGCTTAGAATAAATTTCCTTAAGTTTTTCAGAATCTAGCTTAAGTGGTAAAAACTTAACCTTTAGCAAACCCTCAAGTATAGAAACTATTTCTTCAGTTTTTTTATCAGGTCCACGATAAATTTCTAAAGTTTTTGTTAAAGTATTGATAAAACAATAAGTCCTTTTTAAAATCTTATTTTTCCCGTTTTCCTTCAAAAAACTTACTATTTCATACATATCTTCCTCGGAAAAAGCTTTTTTTAAACTTTCTTCCAAACTCTCATAGTAAAAGTATTGAATAAAGACTTCGTTTTTGTTGTACTTACTAACCTTTGACTGTATCCAAGATTCTTTGAATTTTTTATCGTTCAAAATTCTACATATTTCAAAAGGATTTCCCAATTTTTCAAACAAAAATATAGTTATAGTTGGCATAATTTTAAAGAAAGAATTGGTTTTTGATATAAATTTTTAACTTAAATTAGTGGTAACTACCAAACCATTATTTTCATCCAAACTTTCTTTATTCTTCCATTCAAATCCTGAATCAAAACAGGCTCTTCATAAACTACCCTATCTACTAAACCAGAAGGAACTTTTCCGTAATTAGGAACAACTTGAAAAGAAGTTTGGTTTAAAATACCATTCACTTCAACAAGAACTTGATATTTTTTGATTTCCTTTGGAGCATTAAAAACACATGACCATTTGCCATCAGCGTTTGTTTTTGGGCAAACTATTTCTCTGTCAACAAAAATTTTTACTTCAGCATCCTTAATCGGCGAACCATTCAAGTATTTCGCTTCACCATAAGCTAGTATGGTGTCTTGCCACCAAGAGGTTGAAGAATTTAAGTTTATAGTTACTATTCCTTCTTCAGAGGCATAAACAAAAGTTAAAAATATTGATAAAAGAAATAAAACTAATAAAATCTTCATGTTTAATATTAAGTTACCTTAAAATTAAAATTGTGGTGTTATGGTAGAAAAAGAACTTCAAGAGAAACTTCTAATCTATAGAATACTTGAAGCTAATTTCAACTCTTTGATGAAAGAAAGAGAAATGCTATTAGCAAAACTTGTTGAAATCCAAACAACTTTGCAGAGCATAGAAGAAATTAAAAAAACTGATAAAATACTTTTTACCATAGGTTCTGAAGCTTATGTACTTGGAAAAATAAAAGAAAAAGAAAAGCTTATAGTTGAAGTTGGAAGTGGAATAGCACTAGAAAAAACATTCGAAGAAGCAAAAAAGACATTAGATAAAAGAAGATTAGAAATAGAAAAGACTTTGAACGAAGTGGAAAAAAATATTATTGAAATCTCTTCAAAACTTCAAGAGCTTGCTCCAGAAATAGAAAAACTAGTAAAAAGTGGTTGAATGTTTGGAATTCTTAAGAAAAAACTTTCAAAAGCAATAGAAACCATCTCTGAAAAATTTAAGAAGAAAGAAGAAATCAGCGAGAAAATTGAGAAGAAAGTTGAAGAAATCAAGAAGAAAGAGCCAGAAAAGTTTATTGAAGAGATAGCTAAGGAA
>JBBITC010000111.1:0-2200 GCA_037440965.1 Candidatus Aenigmatarchaeota archaeon
TTTCCTTTTTCAAAAGAAAAATTAGATATTTTTTCAGAAATGGCTTCTAACCTTTTTAGGTCTTTCTCCAAATCATTCTCAAACCAAGATATGGAATCCAATGTTCTACTTTTTAAATTCTTATAAACTTCATTAATTTTTTCAAGCTCTTTTTTTGCTTCTTCTAAGCTTAAAGGAAAGGATTTGAGTGGAAGATAAACAAAAGGCATTTTCTCAGTAATAATTGATAAGAAAAAGTTAAATAGTTTTAAAATCTAACAAGTAATTTTAATTATGCTTGAAGTTATAAAAAAGAGAAGAAGTATCAGGAAGTTTCAGAAAAAGGAAGTAGAGGAGGAAAAGATAAAAGAAATACTTAAGGCAGTCATGTATTCACCTTCAGGAATGCATCTTAGACCTTGGGAGTTTATTGTTGTTAGAAATCAAGAAATCAAAAATAAATTGGCAAAAGCAACACCTTTTTGTGGTTTTATAAAAGATGCGCCTTTAGTTTTAATTATCGCAGCAAGACCAAAAATTTCTCATAAAATTTTGCCTTATTTGTGGATAGAAGATTGTGCTATAGTTGCTGAGGCAATTTATTTAGAAGCAACAAATCAAGGTTTGGGAACTTGCTTCTGTCAAGTTTTGGGAGGAAAAACAATAAGCTTAAAAGATAGTGAGGAATATGTTAGGGAAGTAATAGGAGCACCAAAGGATTTGAGAATAGTTTGTATGATGCCTTTGGGTTACCCTGCTGAGAAAAAACCGGAGCATACAGAAAAAGAGTTTGATGAAAAGAAAATTCACTATGAAAAATGGTAGTTATTCAAAAATAAGCTTTTCTTCCATTATTCTTGCTTTTCCACCTATATTTTTTATTAGCAAAGCAACTCTTGTTAGATCGTTTAAATTTTCTGATTTCCAAACACTTCTTTGTACTTGCTCTGCTTTTATACTGTTTAGAATCCTATTTATCTTTACTTTAAAGTTTCTTTCTTCTGTTGGTATGTCAAAGATTAAAACAAATTTCATTTTGTTACATATGTAACGTATTATATATAGTGAATGATGGCCTTCCATAATATTTTACAGAATTGAAGCATCGATTGGAGTTTTGGATCTTTTTCATTTTTTAATTCTTTAAGGAGTTTTGAAATATCAAAAGAAGTTTTTTCAGATTTCAGGCTTGAATTTAAAAGTTGGTGTAGGAGTAACAGTTGGAGTTGAAGGAGCAGTTGGAACAGAAGGAGTTGGGGCTGGAGCATGTTTAGCTTCCTTTTTCAAATCTGTGCCGACCAAAGGAATATCAATTCCAGTTGTTCTTTCAAAATTAGCTATTTGCTGATTTATTGCTTCCCCTACTTTAGAAACTGTTCCTCCTAACCAATCTAAAAAACCATATATTTTTCTTGTTTTTATGTAAATTTTAAAACCCTTAATTATTTTAATGCTTTTAAATTAATGAGCAACAAAATAGAAATTATGGAAGTTGGATGGAAATTGTTTATCATTTTATTAATAGTGATTTTCGGAACAATGTTTTTAGGTGCATTTGCGAATCTTGAGTGGAATCAAGTTTCATTTTTCCTGCTTCTATCAATTTTTATTTTAATTGGCTTGATTGGATTTTTTGAAGGATATAAAAAATTCAAGAAGAAATAGAAATCTGGCTTTTGTTCTCTCTCTTCAGATTTTTTGTGTTCTGTGTTGAGAAGTGATTTAGCTACTTCTATGAACTTTTCCTTAGTTTGTGGGGAAACTTTTCCCAATACTTTTCAATTCCTCCTGCGGAGTAATCGTTGAGCCTCAAGTATCTTTCAAACCTTCCAAAATCCTGTAGCAATTTCTGCATTCTTCAGAAAACTTCTTCTTCACCCTTTTCAGCTTTTCCTCCCTATTGTAAAGGTCTGCCATGATTATCACCTGCTTTCAACTGCTTTTATATACCACGTAAGGGAGTTATAGAATTAGCCATGCCCCCTACGGGAGTTCCAGAGCAAAAAGCTCTTTTGAACCCGTGTCCCGAGCTCGAAAGGCTCGTATCCTTAGCCGGACTAGACGAAGGGGGCATCTTAAGATAAATTTCTTTTTGAACATCTTAATTTTTAAACTTTTTTAATGTTAGACGTCTAACATTAGAAAAACTCTTCAATCAAATCTTTTAAAAAAAGAAAAGAAGAAGAAATTACTCAAGAGTTATCTTTATCGGGCCAGCTTT
>JBBITC010000112.1:0-2178 GCA_037440965.1 Candidatus Aenigmatarchaeota archaeon
ATTTTAAAAATCCTCCAATTTCAGATGATAACATATTTTTTGCAGGTATTTATAGAATTTTTCCAAAAATAAGAAATATGGCTTCTGCAATAGAGTCTGGGATAGAAGTAGTAGAAGCTTTAACTGGTGAGAAAATATGGGAATAGTTGCTGTTCAAAAAGTTAAAAGTGGAGAGGAAAATGTAAAGGAAAAAGTTTACGAGGCTGTAAGAGTTGCTATGGAAAATGCTAAATGGAAAAGATTTCTTCATAAAGGAGAAGAAACACTCCTTAAAGTTAATATGTGCTGGGCAGATTTTCTGCTACCTGGAATGTGCACATCCCCTTGGGTTCTTGGTGCAACAATAGAAACTATTCAAAATTATGTTGGCCAAATTTACATTGGCGAAGGAATGGCAGCAGCTTTTCAAAGTTGGAAACACGGTTGTAAAGTAAATAAATGGGATGTTGTTGCTAAAGAATATGGAGTTGAATTGATTGATCTTTCAAAAGATAAATATGTGGATGTAAAAGTAAAAGGTGTTCCTTTTAAAATTACTATTTCAAAATTTGCGATAGATGTTCCCAATTTCATTAGTATGCCACTTATGAAAACTCATTCAGTAACTATTTTTACCGGAGCACTTAAAAATCAATTTGGAGTAACGTTTGGAAAAAGAATTTTATACCATCTTCATCTGCCTCAAACAATTGTTGGAGTAAATGAAGTAATTAAACCTAATTTTGCTGTTATGGATGCTACAATTGGAATGGAAGGTAATGGACCGGCAAATGGGATTCCAAAATGTATGGACTTAGTTTTGGCCTCCGGAGATCTTGTAGGATTAGATGCCACAGCTTGTAGAATAATGGAAATTGACCCAAAAGAAGTAGAATATTTAACCCTTGCTGCAAAGAGAAGGTTGGGGACACTTAACCCAAAAATTGTAGGAGAACGGATAGATAATGTTAAAAAAAGATTTAAAAGGGCTGGTCCTCAAGGATATTATGAATATGGAATGCTTCCTTTGCTTAAATCAAGATTTAAGGATTTTGTTTATAATTACTTATGGATACCAGGAAGATTTGTTGTAAAAATTATAAGAGATTTCTGGTACTTGAGAGAAGGAAGAAAATATAAAAATGAAATTTTACTAAACTCAAGATACGGAAAACAATGGTTATAAACTAAAAATTAAAAATGGTAAGATTTATCACTTTAATTGCGTATTCAAGACCTATCGCTCTATTTCTTTTACTTCTTCTCTAAAGTTCAAAAACTTCTTAGCGATATGGTTTATTTTTGGTTTAGCTGTTGGATGTTTTAAAATTTTTTATGAGTGGGATGTGTTGTAGCTATCTTATCCCAAGTCTTAACTCAAGAATAAACCTAAAACTTCTCAGCCCCTCTTTTATCGTTCCTTTTGACTTTCCTGACTTTCTTTGCTCAAAAATTATAGGAACTTCTGCTGCTTTAAACCCAAACTTTTTTGACTTGAATAAAAGCTCAGTGTTTATTTTAAATCCTCTTGGATTAAGCCTAACTTTTTCATAAACTTCTCTTCTAACAGCAGCAAACCCTGACATATTATCCTTTATTTTCAAACCAAGGATTAGAGAAGCTAAAAAACAGTAAGCTTTACTTATAAAAATTCTGTAGAGCTTATCTTTTGTCTTCCCTCCTTTCACATACTTTGAACCAATAACAATATCATAATCTTTAGCTTTTTCAATAAGCTTAATCAGATCTTCTGGTCTATGTGAGCCATCGCCGTCCATTGTGATTATCAAATCCCCTTTAGCTATTTTTAATCCTTCAAGAATCGCATTACCCAAACCATTTGTTTTTTGCTTTATCACTTTTGCCCCTCTAACTTTTGGTAAAACCTTGCTTTTATCAACAATTATTATTTCATGATTTATGCTATAAAGCTCTGAGTGAATTCTTTTAACAAGTTTTGAAATATATGGCTCGTCTTTTGTTGGAATTACAATCGATATCTTTTTCAAACTTTTAGACATAAATAAGTTATAAACAAATAAAAATCTAAAGTTGTTTGGATTAAAAAAATAGTAGAGTAGAAATTTGTATTCCTAAGATTTAAGCCTCTCAACAACCTTCAAGATTTTTTCCCTTATCCTAACTGGATACTCTTTTGCATACTCCTTTAAAACTTTTAAATTGATTTTTTTCCTAAAA
>JBBITC010000113.1:0-2171 GCA_037440965.1 Candidatus Aenigmatarchaeota archaeon
AAAGAAGGTGAAGGTGTTCAAGAGCAAACAAAAGAACATGCTTGGCTCATGAAAGTCCTTGGTATAAAACAAATTCTTGTTGTTTTAAACAAGATGGATACTGTGAATTATTCTGAGAAAAGATTTAATGAAGTTAAAGAGGAAGCAACAAAGCTACTAAAGAGTATTGGTTATAAAGTTGAAGAAATACCATTTATTCCTATATCAGCATATCATGGCGATAATATTACAAAGAAATCTGACAAAACTCCTTGGTATAAAGGTCCTACTTTAATTGAGGCTTTAGATGCTTACATAAAAGAGCCAGAAAAACCTATAGGAAAACCTTTAAGAATTCCTATACAGGATGTTTACACTATAACAGGAGTTGGTACAGTACCTGTAGGGAGAGTGGAGACTGGTGTTTTAAAAGTAGGCGACACCTTAATTTTTGAACCAGCAGGAGTTAAAGGTGAAGTTAAATCAATAGAAATTCACCATCAGCAAATTCCTGAAGCAAAACCTGGGGATAATGTAGGATTCAATGTTAGAGGAATAAGCAAGACAGATGTGAAAAGAGGGGATGTAGCAGGCCATCCCGACAACCCTCCAACTGTAGTAAAAGAATTTGTTGCGCAAATTGTTGTTTTACAGCACCCAACAGTAATTAGTGCAGGTTATACTCCAGTTTTCCATTGCCATACAGCAAGTGTTGCTTGTACTATTACTGAAATAATTGCAAAGATTGATCCTAGAACAGGAGCAGTAGTTCAAGAAAAGCCTGATTTTATAAAAACTGGAGACGCAGCAAAAATTAGAGTAGTTCCTACCAAACCAATGGTAATAGAAAAGCAATCTGATTTTCCAGAACTGGCAAGATTTGCTATTAGAGACATGGGAATAACTGTAGCTGCTGGTGTTTGCTTAGATGTAGTTAAAGCCAAGTAGTTATTTGGCTTATTTCTCTTGTTTTTTATTATTTTATTAGACTTGGACTTTATATTGTAGCTTTTATGCCTTTGGCATCTTGCAGGATCAACCTTTTGTTCCATACTTAACAATAGACTTTCAAAAAATTTTTTAAATATTAATTACACGCTAATGGTATTAAAAATGGAATTACAAAATTAGGATTCCTTAATAAAATATTTAAATAAGCTTTACAAATCAAAATTCTAGAAAAGTTTAAATAATTTAACTATTTAACTCAAGAGAAGTGATGTCATGCAAATAGCAAGAATAAAACTTTTAGGAAAAGACCCAAAAGAATTGGATAGCATATGCAATGAAATAAAAGAAATAGCAAAAAAGTTTGGAGTAGATTATCGCGGGCCAATTCCTTTACCAACAAAAAAATTGAAAGTAGTTACGATGAAAACTCCTTGTGGGGATGGGACAGGTCATGGCAATGCAACTTATGATAGATGGGAAATGAGAATTCACAAGCGATTAATAGATGTTAAAGCTGATGAAAGGGCTTTAAGACAAATAATGAGAGTTAACATTCCAACTAATGTCCATATTGAAATCAAACTTTTAGGCTAATTTTTATTTATAAAAATAAAACTTTTTCTTATGAAGATGGTTATAGTTATTTCTGGACCTCCTGGAGTTGGAACAAGCAGTATAGCAAGAGAAATTGCAAAAAAGTTAAATCTAAGATATCTTTCACCTGGAAAAACTTACAAAAGTTTTTTACCTAAAAAAGAAGCTGAAGCAGCATTAGAATTTTGGAAAACTAGTTTTGGAAGCAGTAAAAAATTGCATGAAAATTTAGATAAAAGTCAAATAGAAGAGGCAAAGAAAGGAAATGTTGTGATTTGCGGAAAACTTTCTATTTATTTTCTTAAAGATTTAGCTGAGTTTAAAATCTGGCTTGATGCACCTTTGGAAGTAAGGGCAAGAAGAACTGCAAGGCGAGATAAAATTTCTTTTGAAGAAGCATTAAAACAAATAAAAGAAAGAGAATATATTGAAAGAAAAAAGTGGAAAGAAATTTATGGGTTTGATTATTTTGAACAAAAGAAAGATGCAGATTTTATTTTAGACAATTCTAAACTTACTTTAAGGCAAGCAGTTAATAAAATTTTAGAATTTATAAAATCTAAGAGAAAAACTTAATTAAATCTGTTTTTTATAGTTTTTCACAATTCTTTTTATTTGTTCAAAATATAAATATTCAACGATGAAAA
>JBBITC010000114.1:0-2164 GCA_037440965.1 Candidatus Aenigmatarchaeota archaeon
AATTAAAAAGGAAAAGATAGAAAGAGTACATTTTCAGTTTGTTGATATAGTTGGGAATTTAAAAAGCGTTAGTGTTACGACAAAAACCAATGAAAATCTGAAAAATTTGGAAGAATACTTAGAAAGTGGCATAGGCTTTGATGGTTCTTCTGTAGAAGGTTTTGTTAGAATTGCTGAAAGCGATTTGATTTTAAAACCTGAAATTTCAAGCTTTAGAGTTTTTCCTTGGAGAATAAACAAAATAAAGGAAGCAAGATTTCTATGCGAAGTTTTAAGACCAGGTGGGTTTCCTTTTGAAGGCGATCCAATTTATGCTTTAAAAAAATGTGAAAAAAAGCTTGAGGAAAAGTTTGGCAAAGGAACAAGCTATCAAGTAAGTTCTGAGATAGAATTCTTTCTTTTTGAATTAAAAGAAGATATAACAGCTCAGCCACTTAAAACTGATGTTTATGGTTATTTTGATTATGCTCCACTTGATAAAACAACTTTAGCGTTGAACAAAGCAATAGATTACATGCAAGCTTTAGGAATAGAAGTTTGCAAAGAGCATCATGAAGTCTCAAAAGGGCAGTATGAGATAAATTATAAACATAAATCTGCTTTAGAAGCAGCAAAAAAATTTTTAGATTATAAGCTTTGCGTAAAAACTGCAAGTCTTGAGAACAATTTGTACGCAAGCTTTATGCCAAAACCAATTTATGGAGTAAATGGATCAGGAGCTCACACACATCAAAGCATTATGAAAAATGGGAAAAATTTATTTTTTGATGAGAATGATGATTATCATCTTTCTGAAATAGCAAAAAATTTTCTTGCAGGTCAGTTAAAGTATGTTAAAGAAATAGTTGGAGTTACAAATCCAACAGTTAATTCATATAAAAGATTGGTTATAGGTTATGAAGCTCCTGTTTATATCTGTTGGGGAAGTAGAAATAGGTCAGCCTTAATAAGAAAGCCTGAGTATTTTCCTGGAAAAGAGAATGAAACTAGATTAGAAGCAAGATGGCCAGACCCTTCGATGAACCCTTTTCTTTCGTATGCTGCAATGCTTAAAGCTGGATTAGAGGGAATAAATAAAAAAATTGATTTACCAAAAGCAGTTGAAGAAGATGTTTATCATTTTGACGATTCAAAGTTAAAAAAATTCTACATAGAAACTTTACCGCAATCTTTGGGAGAAGCTATGGAAATTACAAGAAAGAGCAAAATTGTTGAAAATGCATTAGGAAAATTTATACAGGAAAAACTTTATGCATTTCATGAAGCGCAGTGGGAAGATTATAGAAAGCAAGTTCATGCTTGGGAAATTGAAAAATACCTTAAAATTTAGCTTTTTTCAAGAGGAATAAATTAATAAAAGAGTTTTCAATATTAATTAGGAAGGTGAAGGTTTGTATTCTAAAGAAATAGAATCACTACTTAAAAGTAAAAAAATAGAGATTGGAGACAGAATTCAAATTTCTAAAAAAGGAAAAAAGTATGAAGGAATTTTAATGCCAAGAATAGAGCTTGGCGATTCTTCTTGCCTAATTCTCAAGCTTGATAATGGCTATAATATAGGAATAAAATTTGAAAAAGGGATAAAGATAAAAAAAATAAGAAAAGAGTGGAAAATTTTTGAGAAAAAAGAGGAAAAAGAAAAGAGTTTGATTTTTGATAAAAACCTTCCTACAATATCTATTTTGGGGACTGGAGGAACGATAGCAAGCAGAATTGATTATAGAACAGGAGGGGTTTATGCATCTTTTTCTCCAAAAGATATTGCGCTTCAAGTCCCTGAGTTAAAGGAAATTGCCAACATAAAAGTAGAGCAAGTTATGAACATAATGAGCGAAGATATGAATCCTGAAAGATGGGTTGAAATAGCAAAAGCCGTAGCAAAAGAGATAAATTCTGGTTCAAGAGGAATAATAGTTACTCACGGCACAGATACTTTGCACTATACTTCTGCTGCTTTAAGTTTCATGTTTAAGGATTTGCCTGTTCCTATAGCTTTAATTGGGTCGCAAAGGAGCAGCGATAGAGGGAGTAGCGATGCAGTAATGAACTTAAGCTGTGCTGCAAATTTTGTTACAAACTCTGATGTTGCTGAAGTATGCATAGTGATGCATGCTAACATAGAGGATGATTATTGCATTGCTATAAGAGGAACTAAAGCAAGAAA
>JBBITC010000115.1:0-2111 GCA_037440965.1 Candidatus Aenigmatarchaeota archaeon
AAGCCTTAATCAGAGCCTCTGAATTACTCAAATGCAAAAATTTGCTTGTAATTACTTGGGATTTTGAAGGTGAAGAAAAGAATAAAGGCAAGAAGATAGAGTTTATTCCTTTGTGGAAATGGTTGTTATGAATAAAAAGATGACATGTTGAATTCTCCTTCTTAAAATAACCCACAGAAATTGAATTTATGGAGGTGATAATACGGTAAGATCATCAAAGAGAGCAACAAATGGTTGAGGTGGGTACTCATCCAATGTGCACATGTCCATGTTAGGAGTGATAGCTGGATAACGAGACATTACCACAAGATAGCAAGGAAGAAAGGTAAGAACAAAGCTATAGTAGCTGTTGCCAGGAAGATGCTTAAGGCTATATACTGGATGTTGAAAGAAAGGGAAGAATTTCATGCTTATAATAGGATCAGGCGTGGGGCAGGTCGACATTTAACTGCGGATAAACCGTGCTAAAAAGATTGACCGCCTGCGGCGACTCGTCAAAGTGCGGCTAGACCGCGTATAGGGAGTCTGTCTTACGTTGCCCCACAAATATAAGAGGTGATGATAAAATAAATATTAATATTAAGCTGAAGGAGAATTCACATAGGAGTTAATTAAATGGTATTGAAAAATCTGAGTTTTTTTGTTTAACTCTAACTTTTCTAGCCGGTTAATTTATTAGAAATTTTCCTAAATTTAGGAAACTTTTTAAATAAAATTTCCTAATTTATATATATGTTTGATAAAGAATTTATCTTGAGTTATTTTGGAAAAACATTGAAAAGAGTTAGTGAAGAAAGAATTTTTGAGAGAGAAATGAAAATTTCTCCGATAAAATCTAAAGCTATCGCAATTGTAGGTCCGAGGAGAAGTGGAAAAACATATTTTCTATACAATTTACTCAAAGAAAGATTAAGCGAATCTATTTACTTTGATTTTGAGCACTCTGCTTTTAAAAATGTTACTCATAGGGATGTTTTTGAAATAATACCTATTTTTGAAGAATATTTTAACAGAAAAATTAAAGTTGTTTTGCTTGATGAAATTCAAAGAGTAGAAGAATGGGAAAGGTTAGTAAGGAGCTTGTTAGATAGTGGTTATGAGGTTATTGTTACTGGTTCTTCTTCCAAACTAATGAGCAAGGAAATTGCAACCCATCTTCGTGGAAGATCATTAACTTATTTTCTATTGCCATTAAGCTTCAAAGAATACTTAGGAATTAAAAGAATGGAAATAAAAAAATTAGTTTCGATTGAGCAAAAAGTTAAGATTTTAAAAGAGTTGGAAAATTTTCTTGAGTGGGGAAGTTATCCAGAAGTTGTTGTTAAATGGGAGCAAAGAGAAAGATTGGTAAAAGAGTATTTTGAAACTATACTTTACAAAGATTTTATTGAAAGGTTTGAAGCGAATGTTAGCATAGCCAGACTTATGTTTGAGTTTATTTTTCAAAATTTCTCTAAGGAGATGAGTATAAATAAAATCGCTAACTTTGTTAGCTCCAATTTAAGGAAAGATGTAAAAAATCTTGTTTATGAATATGCTGATAAAATGCCAGAAACACTTTCTGTATTTTTCCTTGAAAAACTTGTGGAAAGTGTATACAAAAGAAAAAGTTGGAACAAGAAGTTTTATGTTTGTGATACTGGTTTATCTAATGTGCTAAGATTTAGTAAAGATTTTGGAAGAAGGATGGAAAATGTTGTCTTTCTTGAGTTAATGAGAAAAACTAACGAATTTCCTTTACTTTCAATTTATTACTGGAAGGATTATCAGCAACATGAAGTTGATTTTGTAATTAAAGAAGAGTTAAACATAAAGCAATTGATTCAAGTAACTTACTCTTCTAGCTTGGATGAGATTGAGAAAAGGGAGCTCAGGAGCCTGGTAAAAGTTTCTAATCTATTGAAATGCAAAAATTTGCTTGTAATTACTTGGGATTTTGAAAGCGAGGAAGAGATAAAGGGAAAAAAGATAAAATTTTTACCTTTATGGAAATGGTTGTTAGGAATAAAAATTTGAAAATTTTGAAAAGTGATTTTTGAGTTCAAAATTCAAACTACAAACTGCGGTTGGTAAAAAATCTCTAGCAAAAATCTATTTTAGGTGAAAAAGTA
>JBBITC010000116.1:0-2083 GCA_037440965.1 Candidatus Aenigmatarchaeota archaeon
TCAAGCTCGATAATTTGTCTATCTATGGCTCTTTTCTTTTCTGGGTTAGCTTCTTTCCTATATTTCTCATAAAGTTTTTCTATTTCTTTGTTTATTTTTTCAAGTTTTTTGTATGGAGCAGCGGTTTCATAATAAATTTCTTTTCCTTTTCCAAAAGCCCAAATTAAAACTCCAGCAAAAAAAACAAGAATAAACGCTGCAAAAGCAGTATAAGGGCCTAAAAGTAAAAGATATTGGGAAAAGAAAGAAAAAGCTCCGCCATAAGCTGCAACAATAGTTATAGCTAAAGAAAGAACTAAATTGATTTTTCTGTTAAAAATTCTTATTCCTTCTAAAGCTCCAAAAAGAATTGCAAACATTACTAGAAAAGGAAGGAAAAAGTTGTAAAAAATGTTTTGCAATGATTCTTGAAGCAAAAAATCAAAAATACTCATAATTAATTTTTATTTGCTAAGCAAAAATAGCTTTATTTTTCTTCTGCCTTTCTTCTTGCATATTTTTTTATTCTTGTTATTATTGTTCTTAGTTCTTCATCTTTTGGGATATAAGAAGGGTTGAGTTTTCTCAATTCAGGAATTGTTAGGCTTCCTATTTTTCCATCGTTTAATTCTGCATAAAATTTTCTTAATTCTTCACAAAAATTTTCTGGATTTCCTAGATTTTTAAGCTCACAAAAGAGTTTTTCGAATATTGTTAAAACATTCCTTATTTTATAATCATCTTCCCACATAGCATCTGAAAGTTCATCAGCAATACTCGCAACTTTATACCAAGGAGATGGTGGAATTGGAATAGGAACTATTTCTCTTTTAATTTCAACAGGTTTTTGAACTGCTTTAATTCTTGCTAGTTCCTCTGTAGCCTTAGCTATCAACCCTCCACCATACTTTGCCAAATCTTCAACATAAGCTTTTCCAGAAAAAGCTCTTGTTATTCTACTTTTGAGTGCGTCAAAAATATACTCCATTTCTCTATATTCCTTTGTTTCTTTCAAAGATGGAAAATAACCTAAAAGCTGAGAAAGTTTAAGTCTAACGTCTCTTATTTGTTCCATATCAACTCCAAAATCAGTGTATATGTGGCGTAAATAAAATTCAAAGCTTTTGATAGCATTTTCTTTTTCTTCTATACTCATCGAATTATTTTATGGTTAAAAAAACTTTTAAGTTTGATTTTTATATTTTAAAAACAAAATGTATTATATGAGAAAAGTTAAGCTTTTGATATTTTTCCTACTTTTCTTAGTCTTTTTTTCAAGAATAGTTTATGCTCAAAATATCTCCGATTGGTTTGGCGCATGGAGACAACAGATTTCTCAATGGATTGGCCCAACACCAGAGTATCTTGTAAATTTTTTAGAGGGTTTTGGAATACCAAAAGAGATTACTGCTGATTGGAGAGGAATTATATTTTTCATAATTATCCCAATTCTTACTTTTTCTCTAGTTCTCAAAGGAATTATGATAGATGAAGTAGTAGTTAATATGATGGGAATTCGCACTTTTGAAGGTTGGAAAGGCTGGATTTTTGTCCTTCTTATTGTTTTGTTTCTTTTTCCAACAGGATTAGTTGGAATGTTTGCAATGTGGTTGTATGCTGCTGCAGGAATTTTAGTTATCTATGGCTTTGGAGCATTGCTAATAATTGGTGTAATTACTAGATTAGCTCCTGGTATTAAAGGAAAATGGCTTGGAGGTTTGGTTTTATCTATTTTTGCACTCATATTTTTATCTTTCATCAACCCAGGTTTTGCTATTATAATAGGAATACTAGGGATTCTTATGAGCTTAAGTAGTTACAGAAAAACCAAATACTTGAAGATTGGCGAACCTTATAAAGAAGAAAAGAGAATGGGTCAAGATATTACAATGGAAATATCTAACATAATAGAAACTTATAGGAACAAACTTTCACCAACTAGTTATCAGTCATTACAATTGGAAGGAAAAATGATAGTTAGAAGAGCATATGAAGGAGAACTAAGTCAGGAAGAGATAGATAAAATAATAAAAAATTTTGAGAAAAAAGTAAAAACTCTAGCTGGTTTATCTTAATTGTTCCATTTAATTTAAATTTCTAAAAA
>JBBITC010000117.1:0-2071 GCA_037440965.1 Candidatus Aenigmatarchaeota archaeon
CTGAAGTAATGGTTGGTTTAGGCTTTCAAGAAATTTTATCTTACAATTTAACTAGCAAAGAAAATCTTTTTAAGAAAATGAACTTGGAAGAAGGCAAAATAGTAGAAATAGAAAATCCAGTTTCTTCAAGCTGGAGTGTTTTTAGAAATTGGTTATTGCCAAGCTTGCTAGAATTTTTGTCTAACAATAAGCATGTAGAATATCCTCAAAAGATTTTTGAAATTGGAAATGTTGTTTTAATCGATGAAAAAAGTGAGACAAAAACTAGAGATTTGAGAAAAATTGCTTGCGCTTTTTCTGACACAAGAGCAAGTTATGAAGAAATTTCCTCTTTTCTAGATTCATTTCTTTCTTCTTTCAAAATTTCTTATAAGCTTAAGCCAATAAATCACAAAAGTTTTATTGAAGGAAGGGTTGCTGGGGTTTTCTTAAAAGAAAGGCAAATTGGTTTTGTTGGTGAGATTAATCCTTTGGTTTTAGAAAATTGGAATTTAGAAATGCCAGTAGCTGCTTTTGAAATAGATCTTGAACCTATTTTTTACAAAGAATAAAATTCATAACAATAAGTTTATTGACCCAAGAAAAGTTTCTTAAGAAGCGGGAAACTTTTAAAATTTTAAAATTTTTTTCTTTTAAAATTTTTAACCATTCTTTTAGCCATAAATGCCAAAAATGGGTTGAATCTTCATTTGTTTGCTTGAAATCTTTTGTTGGAATTGTGATCAAAAGAATTCCATCATTTTTTAAAACTCTTTTTATTTCATCAAGAATAAAGCCTAAATTTTTGCAATGTTCAAGAATATCAAAAGCTGTAATTATATCAAGAGAGTTTGACCTTAAGCTTATACCCTTTTCCAAATCTAAAAGAATAAACCTATCTTTTGGAAATTTTTCTCTTGCCTTTTTTAAAGCAAAGGTTGAAATGTCGCAGCCAAAATAATCAAACTTACATTTTTTTGCTTTGTTCACAAAATAACCATAAGCACAACCTAAATCCAAAAGCCTTCCTTTTTTCTTATATTTTCTTATTAAAGAAATAGCTTTTCCAAATTTAAGAAAAAATATAAATTTCATCAAAAAACTATCATAACCACCTTTAAAATGAGAAAAGTATTTTAAATCAAACTTTGATTTCATTCTTTTATCATCCAGTTAACAAACCTTTGAATTAGATTTAACCTTGGCTTTCTAGCTTTGAAAGGAAACCCACAAAGCAAGTAAGCAAGTCTTTTCATCTCAACAGCTGCTGGTGAATTTGGATAAACACTCAACAAAGGGACTTTAAATGAAATGCTTTTTTGTACATTTTTATCTTCAGGAATTTCTACTAAAACAGGAAGCTCAAGAATCTCTTCTATTTCTTCTTTTTTTAACTCATAAGGTTTATTTCTAACTCTATTGACAACTACTCCAATAATCTGCTTGTTGGAATTTTTAACTATCGAAGCAGTCCTTAAAGCATCTATAACACTTGGAAGTTCAGGGTTAGTTACTATTAAAATCTCTGAACCAGAAAGAATGGCAGAAACTGCTTCTCTTCCCAAACCAGGAGCACAGTCTAAGAAAACAAAGTCTGCTTTTCCTATTAAATTTAAAGTGATTTCAGGCAGTTTTCCAATGTCAACATCCTTTAAATCATTCACATTTATAGTTGAAGGAATAACTTTAAAACCGAAAGGATGAGAATAAATAACATTTTCTAGACTTATTCCTTCTCTTAGAACATCTTGCAAACCTTTTGGAACTAATTGAAAACCTAAAGCCAAACCTAAATGAGGAGTTGTTACGTTTGCGTCAATAGCAATAACCTCTTGCCCCAATTGAGCAATGGCATAGGATAAATTTGAAGTTAAAGTTGTTTTTCCTACCCCACCTTTTCCAGAAATTATTCCTATTATTCTAGTCATAAATATTAATTAGTTATTTATCTTTAATCTTTTTTCCTAATAAGAAGCAAGCCTTTTCCACTTTTCTTTCAAACTTGACCATATATCTTCTTCCTTTATTTCTTCCCTCTTTTCTTCTTTTGGTTTTTCTTCCTTTAACTTTACTTCTACCTTCTTAACTGGAA
>JBBITC010000118.1:0-2066 GCA_037440965.1 Candidatus Aenigmatarchaeota archaeon
CTCGTTGGATTTTTATTGTGAAGTTGAATTTCATTCAAAGCAAAAAGCTTTTTATTTTTCACTTTAGCCTCTAGCTTCATTTCCTCTATAATTTCAAACTTATTTTCTTTAATTTTTTCAAAAGCTTTTGGCAAAGAATTTAACTTATACTCACATTTTTTGCAAACGCTTGAAGGTTTTTTTATCACAAGCTTAGGAATTCCTGGAAAAACTCTTTCTGCATACAAAACTGTGCCATCTCCTCCATAGCAAACAACAAAATCTGGATTTTTTTCATCTATTTTAAAACCAAATTTTTTAATCTCTTTTAAAATTCTTTTTTTACTTAAAGGCGTAGCTATAGCTATTTTCATTTCAATTCCATCGCTTTTTTAACCCTTTCCTTAGCTATTTCTATAGCAGCATCCCTTGGTTTAATATTCTTTTCTTTTGCTCTTTTTAAAACAAGCTTTGTGTTCTTCCTTATTTTTCTTTCAATAAGCCTAAACATTTTGTTTTCATCAAAATTTTTATATTCTGCATAAGAAGAAATAACTCCTCCTGCATTTGCAACAAAATCTGGTACTATTAAAACTCCTTTGCTAAAAAGCTCATCCTCTGCCTTTTTTGTTATTGCAATATTAGCAGCCTCAACAACAATTTTTGCCTTTATTTGGCTTACATTATTTTCGTTTATTGAATCTGAAAGAGCAGCTGGAATTAGTATGTCCACATCTAAATCAAAAAGTTCTTCATTTTTTAGAACTTTTCCTTTTGGATAATTTATCACACTTCCTGTCTCTTTTTTTACTTTAAGCAATTCTTCAAAGTTTATTCCTTCCTCGTTATGAATGCATCCTTTGCTATCGCTTACTGCAATTATTCTTGCTCCAGCTTCTGCCAAATGTTTAAAAGCAAAAGTTGCAACATTTCCAAAACCTTCTATGGTAATTCTTGCATCTTTTATTTTTAATCTTGAATGCTTACAAGCAACTAAAGTAGCAATAGCAACTCCATAACCTGTAGAACCAAGTTCATGAGGCAAGCCACCTAAATCTTTTGGCTTTCCTGTCGCAGCTTTTAAAGAACCATTACCCTCAACAAACCATCTCATCTCCTCTTCTCCTGTATTTACATCAGGAGCTGCTATGTAGTACTTTGGACAAAATGGCTTAAGTGCTTTACCAAATTCAAACAGCAATTCTCTCTTTTTTTCTTTTGAAATTTCTTTTGGATTTGCAACAATTCCTGATTTTGCTCCTCCAAAAGGCAAATCAGCTAAAGCAGTTTTCCATGTCATCACTCTTGCTAACCTAAAAACTTCTTCAACACTCACTGTAGGGGTCATCCTAATTCCTCCTTTTCCTGGTCCTCTAGCTGTCGAATCTATAACCAAAATTCCTTTAAGCCCAACTTTTGGATTATAAACTTCAACAATTTTTTCGGGTCCAAACTCATCAGCAAAATTTTCTATCATTTCTTTCCCCAATCTGCTGTTATGGGAGCACTAATTCCTTTTATATAATTGTAAGCTTGCAAAGCTGCTTTAGCTCCTTCTGCTGCAGAAATAACTATTTGTTTAAATGGCTCGTCAGTTAAATCACCTGCAGCAAAAACTCCTGGTCTAATTTTTTCACTGTTAGGATAAAAGGTTTCACACTTTCTATTCACAACTACTTGATTGTTTTCATCTATTTTTACAAAATCCTTTATAAAATCAATTTTAGTTTCAAAACCAATTTCAACAAAAACACCATCAACCTTTATTTCTTTTTCCTCTTCTGTCAAAACATTTTTAACGATTATTGAGTTCACAAATTTTTGCCCTCTTATTTCTTTTACTACACTGTCCAAAACAAACTCAACATTTTTCTTTTTTCTCACTTTTTCCACTAGTTCTTCAAAACCTCTGAACTCTTTTCTTCTGTGTATCAAATAAACTTTTGAAGCTATTTCACTTCCATTCAAAGCAGCATCAAGAGCAGAATTTCCTCCTCCAACTATTGCTATAATTTTTCCTTTAAACAAAGGCAAATCACAAACAGCACAATAAGAAACACCTTTTCCTAAAAATTCCTTCTCTCCTG
>JBBITC010000119.1:0-2020 GCA_037440965.1 Candidatus Aenigmatarchaeota archaeon
AAAGTGAAAAATATGACAAAAGGAACGCCTTCGATGGGCAAAAAAAGAAAAATAATTCATATACGTTGCAGAAGATGCGGAAGACATAGCTTTAATGTTAAAACTAAAGTATGCGCTGCTTGTGGCTATGGAAAAAGCTCAAAAATTAGAAAATATTCTTGGCAAACTCACAATGTGAGAAGGGAAATGATTAAATAATTTTTATCTAAAATCAAAAATATTTTTTATGGGTCCGTAGCTCAGCAATCCTTTGACTGCAATGGTAGAGCAGCTGGCTTTTAACCAGTTGGTCGAGGGTTCAAATCCCTCCGGACCCATTCAATTTAATCTAAGTTTTAAAAATTTATTCATATCTTAAAGCTTCTACAGGCTGCAAGTTAGCTGCCCTTCTTGCAGGTAAAATGCCAGATAAAATTCCTATAAAAGTAGAAAATGCTAAACCAAATAAAATCAACTCAGGAGTTATAACTGTTAAACTTGTTTGAGTACGCATACCTGTTACTAGAACTTTAACCCCTATTTCAGAAATAAATCCAGAAGCTATAAAACCTACAAAAATCCCTATTAATCCTCCTAAAAGACCAATCATAGCAGATTCAAACAAAAATATTTCCATAACTTCAAAATTAGTAGTTCCCAAAGCTTTCAAAGTTCCAATTTGTCTTGTCCTTTCCATCACACTCATGAACATAGTGTTAGCTATTCCTATAGCTCCAACTAATAAAGAAATACCAGCTATACCTGCAAGAAACAAATTAACTGTGTTCATAACATTCATAACAGTTTCCTGTATAGTTTTAGTAGAAGTTATGGTGAAATCTTTTGTTTCTTCTGTGACATGTCTAGAAAGCATTAATCTTTCTTCCATTTCATTTGTAACATAATCCACTAAAGCTGGATCACTTACTTTAACTTGAAGAGAAGAGTATTCGTTTGTGCTAATATCAAAAACTGTTTTTGCTGAGCTTAAAGGCATAAAAATTAAATTATCAATCCCTATTATTCCAGCAATTCCTCCAGACTCTTCAAGAATCCCAACTATCTTGAAAGGCCTTCCGTTTATGTTTAGCTGAGTGTTTATTCCTAAAGGACGTTTGAACATTTGATTTGCTACTCTATTTCCAACAACAATTGCATCGCTGTCCCCAGAAATTAAGTATCTTCCTTCTTCGATTTCAACAGGCATTATCTCTTTCCATGCTAATGGATCGATACCGTAAACTGAAACAGAAGCGCTTTGAGCTAGGTAAGTAACATTAGCTCTTTCAGCAATTACTTTGTTTATAACAACTATTCCTTCTACTGATTTTATTGCTTGAACATCCTTTTCTGTTAAATATACCGAACCTTGAGCTCTTTCCACTAATGGTTGTGTACCTCTTTGAAAAGCAATAGTATAAGCTCTAGCAAAACCTGGAGAAATTGTAATTATGTCAGCACCTAAGCCACCAAGCTGAGAAGAAATCGATTGTTGCATTCCAGAACCTATCGAAAGAATTGCAACAACCGCAGCTACACCTATAACTATTCCTAGAACAGTTAACCAGCTTCTCAAACCTCTTTGAGAAAGGTTGCTTATCGAAAGTTTAATTATATCACTTAGCTTCATTCCTTCTTCCTTTGAAATCTTTTTCTCAACTTAAGAAAAACTACAATACAAACTATTCCAACAACACCAATTACAATATAAATAATTCCATTGGTAAGAATACTTTGTTGATTTCTTTGAGTTAGTAAAGTTCTTGCAGTTCCTACTACAGCTCCAAAATTTAATACAACTTCTTTTTGAACACTTCTTCTTATTCCTAAAGCATCTGTGTAAGAAATTTCAACTAGAAGATTTCTTTCATCAGTTGTAATATTTCTAGTTATGTTTTCTCTTGTTTGTGAAGGAATACTGGTAAAATTTGCAAGAGAAATTTGAAAAGTTGCAATAGTATAATCGCCTGGATTTAGATTTCCTAATATGCTTGTTGAAGTTCCAGTCACCCTTAAACTTGGCTGCTGAGAAATTTTCACT